>NZ_JBJQKY010000004.1:0-285183 GCF_046486595.1 Escherichia sp. WS3063 | reverse complement strand
CGGGTTGTCATGCCAATGGCACTGCCCGGTAGCTAAATGCGGAAGAGATAAGTGCTGAAAGCATCTAAGCACGAAACTTGCCCCGAGATGAGTTCTCCCTGACTCCTTGAGGGTCCTGAAGGAACGTTGAAGACGACGACGTTGATAGGCCGGGTGTGTAAGCGCAGCGATGCGTTGAGCTAACCGGTACTAATGAACCGTGAGGCTTAACCTTACAACGCCGAAGATGTTTTGGCGGAAGAGACATCGATAAGTAAGCTTGATAACAGATTAAATCGACAGGTCATAACGAGACGTGTTGATAAAACAGAATTTGCCTGGCGGCCTTAGCGCGGTGGTCCCACCTGACCCCATGCCGAACTCAGAAGTGAAACGCCGTAGCGCCGATGGTAGTGTGGGGTCTCCCCATGCGAGAGTAGGGAACTGCCAGGCATCAAATTTAGCGTGCTGATATGGCTCAGTTGGTAGAGCGCACCCTTGGTAAGGGTGAGGTCCCCAGTTCGACTCTGGGTATCAGCACCACTTCTTAGGTTAAAGTTCGGCAGATTAGAAAAGAATTTGTCTGGCGGCAGTAGCGCGGTGGTCCCACCTGACCCCATGCCGAACTCAGAAGTGAAACGCCGTAGCGCCGATGGTAGTGTGGGGTCTCCCCATGCGAGAGTAGGGAACTGCCAGACATCAAATCAAGTGAAAGGCCATCCGAAAGGATGGCCTTTTTGCTTTTCGAACTAACATTCAATTAATGGATTACCTGCGATAAAAATGCCCTCGTACGCTCTGATTTAGGATGCGCAAAAAATTCATCAGGTGCAGCTTGCTCCACTATTTCCCCACGATCCATAAAAATCACCCGGTCAGCGACGGTTCGTGCAAACCCCATCTCATGTGTTACACACAGCATTGTCATACCCGACTGCGCCAGCCCAATCATCGTATCCAGCACCTCTTTCACCATCTCAGGATCGAGCGCCGACGTTGGCTCATCAAACAACATAATTTTCGGCTTCATACACAGCGAACGCGCAATGGCAACGCGTTGCTGCTGACCACCTGAAATCTGTCCGGGAAACTTATGCGCATGTTCGGCAATTCTCACCCGCTCAAGGTAATGCATCGCCAGAGCTTCTGCCTCTTTCTTTGGCATCTTGCGTACCCAAATCGGTGCCAGGGTACAGTTCTGTAGAACGGTCAGATGAGGGAAGAGATTGAAATGCTGAAAGACCATTCCCACTTCTTGCCTGACGCGCTCAATATTGCGGATATCTTCATTAAGTTCGATGCCATCCACCACGATCCGTCCCTGTTGATGTTCTTCCAGATGATTAATACAACGAATGGTTGTCGATTTACCGGAACCAGAAGGGCCACACAGAACGATCCGTTCTCCCGGTTGCACGATTAAATTTATATTTTTCAAAACATGGAATTGTCCATACCATTTATTGACGTTTTCCAGCGTAATCATCGCGTTAGCAGGTTGTAGTAAAATTTGGCTCATAGTGTCCTCAATGCGGTGTACGCCCGGTGTTAAAACGTTTTTCCAGATGCTGACTATAGCGCGACATGCTGAAACAGAAGATCCAGTAGATCAGTGCGGCGAAAACATACCCTTCCGTCGACATACCCAACCAGGTGGGATCAACGGTTGCCTGCTGAACGCTACTGAAAAGATCGAACAACCCGATGATGATCACCAGGCTGGTATCTTTGAAGAGTGCGATGATGGTATTTACCAGCCCAGGAATCACCAGCTTCAACGCCTGTGGCAGAATAACCAGCCCCTGGGTTTTCCAGTAACCCAACGCCAGCGACTCTGCCGCTTCATATTGCCCTTTAGGCAGCGCCTGTAATCCGCCTCGCACGACTTCCGCAACATATGCTGACTGAAACAGGATCACGCCAACCAGCGCGCGGATCAATTTGTCGATACTGGTGCCTTCTGCCATAAACAACGGCAGCATGACCGAAGACATAAACAGAACGGTAATCAGCGGTACACCGCGCCAGAACTCGATAAAAATGACCGATAAGATACGCACAATCGGCATATGGGAGCGGCGACCTAACGCCAGTAAGATCCCCCACGGCAGCGCCCCCGCAATCCCAACTGATGCAATAATTAAAGTTAGCGTCAGCCCGCCCCATTGCCGGGTTTCAACCCGCTCAAGACCAAGAAACCCGCCATACATCAGCCACCAGACAATCAGTGGGTAAATCACCGCCCATACCGCAATATAGCGACCGCGATGCGGGAGTATTTTCCAGAACATTGGTGCGATCGACACAAGCCCAATCAGTAATGCCAGGTTAATTCGCCAGCGTTGGTCATGTGGGTAAAGCCCATACATAAACTGACCAAATCGTTCGTGGATGAAGACCCAACAGGCACCGGCTTTTGTGCAGTCGGCACGCGTTGAGCCAACCCAGTTAGCCTGCAAAAATGCCCAGTTCAGCAACGGTGGGATCAGTTCCCACATCAACCATATGCAGCCAATAGTCAGCAGGCTATTGCTCCAGCTGGAGAACAGATTTTTTCGCACCCACACCATCGCGCGGCTTGAGTTATGGCTCGCCGGGCGCGGGGGATGAGACAGCAATACTTTTGTCATCATGACTCCTTAGCGTTCAACGATCGCGATGCGGCGGTTATAGATATTCATCAGCAGCGAGATAGTCAGGCTGATAATCAGATAGACCGACATGGTCATGGCTATCGTCTCGATGGCTTGCCCCGTCTGGTTCAGCACGGTGCCAGCAAACAGCGAAACCATATCCGGATAGCCAATAGCGGCGGCAAGAGAGGAGTTTTTGACGATGTTGAGATACTGGCTGGTTAACGGCGGAATGATCACTCGCAGTGCCTGGGGAATAATGACCTGGCGTAGCGTAACCGGATTGGGTAATCCCAGTGACCGAGCCGCTTCATGTTGACCATAAGGCACTGCCTGGATCCCAGCGCGGATAATCTCGGCGATAAATGCAGAGGTATAAACCGAAAGTGCCAGCGTTAAGGCTGCCAGTTCAGGAATTAAAACCATCCCGCCACGGAAGTTAAAGCCTCGTAAGGCTGGGACATCCCAGTGTAGTGCTGCGCCAAAAAGCCATTGCGCCAGTAAAGGCAAACCTATGATCAACACTGCGGCGATCGGCCAGGTGCGGCGCAGTTGTCCGGTTTTTATCTGGTATGTTTTATTAAAGAGGAATAGCCCAACAGAAAGGACTATAGCCATAACAACAGCCAGGATAAACGCAATAAATCCGTCTCCCAGCTGCGGCGACGGAATATAAAGCCCACGATTGCTCAAAAAGGCCAGATCAAACGCACTCACTGCCTGGCGTGGTCCGGGCAAATTGCGCAACACGGCAAAGTACCAGAAGAAGATTTGCAGCAGCGGCGGAATATTACGGAAGATCTCAATATAAATTGTGGAAAGCTTTCGTAGCAGCCAGTTATCCGAAAGTCGCGCCAGACCGATAAAGAAGCCCAGAACAGAAGCGAATACAATACACAATGCAGAAACCAGTAGCGTATTGAGTAAGCCAACAATGAAAACGCGTCCGTAGGTATCACCCTGCTGGTAATCGATCAAATGCTGGACAATACCGAAGCCAGCGCCGCGATCCAGAAAGGCAAAACCTGAAGTAATGCCACGATTACTGAGATTCGTCACAGTGTTGTGAAATAGCCAACCAACAATGCCGACAACAGCAACAACGGCAAGGATCTGGAATAACCAGGCGCGAACCGTAGGGTTGGCAAAGGAGAGTGAGCCTTTAACGGTTGAGCGGCGATGAGACATAGAAACCTCGGAAAGCATAACGCTGAAGAGAGCGCCGCCGTAGCGACGCTCGTTACCTCACACCGACTTAACGCACGGGCGGTGCGTACTGAATACCGCCGTTATTCCAGAGATTATTTTGCCCACGTTTAATTTTCAGCGGGCTTTCTGAACCTACGTTACGCTCAAAAATTTCCGAGTAGTTACCCACCTGTTTGATGATGTTGTAAGCCCATTTATTATCCAGCTTCAGATCCTTGCCGTAATCGCCTTCTTTACCCAGCAGATGTGCCATATCAGGCGTTGCTGGATTAGCCGCTTTTTCATCGACGTTCTGGGAATTGATGCCCATCTCTTCAGCATTCAGCATGGCGAAAAGCGTCCAGCGTACAATCGAGAACCATTCATCATCGCCACGACGAACTACCGGCCCAAGCGGTTCTTTGGAGATAACTTCCGGTAAGACAATCCATTCAGCCGGGTTGCTTAATTTGATGCGCAGGGCATACAGTTGTGATTGATCCGAGGCCAGCGTATCGCAGCGACCAGATTCCAGTGCCTTCGCTGATTCGTCAGAGCGATCGAAAGTCACTGGTGTGTACTTCATATTGTTTGCCTTAAAGTAATCGGCAACGTTGAGTTCGGTATCAGTACCCGCCTGAATACAGACGGTAGCGCCATCCAGTTCTTTCGCGCTTTTTAGTCCCGCTTTATCGTGCGTCAGGAAGCCAATGCCGTCGTAATAAGTGACGCCGGTAAATGCCATTCCCATCCCGGCATCGCGAGATGAAGTCCAGGTCGTATTACGGGAGAGCAAATCCACCTCCCCTGACTGTAAAGCGGTGAAGCGTTCTTTTGCAGTGAGCGGGGTATATTTCACTTTCGTGTCGTCACCAAATACAGCAGCGGCAACACCACGACAAATATCAACATCAATACCTGAAAACTTACCGTCAGCATCGGCATAAGAGAACCCAGGTAATCCATCACTGATCCCGCATTGCACAAAACCTTTTTTCTGAACGGCATCAAGCGTCGCGCCAGCATGCGCCTGATTTGCAACGGCAAGCAGCACGCTGGCGGCAGCCAGTGTGGCTATCATCATCTTTTTCATAATGCTTCCTGTGAGGCGAAAATTATCGTTATAGGACATTTGGGAAACGTCTTTTACCTGTCTGTGGCCATCCTCTTATAAGCAAAAGTAGTGCCAGCTTTTGCGCACGATTTCGCGTCGCAATAAGCTGAGTGTAGACAGGAAATAATAAAAACAGCGCCCCGCAATGGTGCGAAAATGAAACATGCGCCACATTTTGGCGCAAAATATTTACGCGTTTTTTACTAAGCAGAATAATGATTGTTAGCGTGAGTATAATTCTGGTGGGAAGTGTGAAAATTAAATTGATGCGTTATTTCGAAAGCAGCGAAATAACGCGATATAACATGCTAAATCAGCAGGGAATTAGCCAGCAGAATATAGCAATATTTTATCTTATGGTGAGATACTGTATCGTTAAACAGAGCGCGGTACTCCGCGCTCTATTCAGTTATTTCGACAGAGCGATGATCCCCATCGTCAGGCCAGCAACAGCTGCTGCCCCGCCAGCAATAGCCCCAGCCGTTTCCCAGTTATCCTGAGTCGTGCCTTTCATACAGGTATTGGTGTGAACCAGTCGCCCCTGATCATCATAAACCGGAACGCAGGGCGAATCGTGAGCACAGCCCGCCAGCAATGCGGTGAGCAATGCCACAGGAATTAATCTTTTCATGGTGTTACCTCAGTAATAAACGCTAACGCTTAATAAGTTAACTCTCTTATTAACGAGCTGAATGCCATTTTATCACCGGAGGTTATAAATCTTGCGGAATGAATAATGACAAATTATGTGAATTGTAAAAATAGTGAAGGGAGCGGGAACTATAGAAAGTTTTTAAAGAGTGAGAAGAAGAATATCTTATTAATTTTTATGGGTTTCACTGAAAATAATAAAGGCACCCGAAAGTGCCTTTATGTTTCTGATTTATCCTTTAAAGCAACGGCGGATCACCACAAAGAACACCGGCACGAAGAAGATTGCCAGCAACGTTGCAGAAACCATCCCGCCCATTACCCCGATACCCACTGCGTTCTGCGCGCCACTGCCGGCACCGTTACTGATAGCTAGCGGTAATACGCCGAGAATAAAGGCGAGAGAGGTCATCAGGATAGGACGCAGACGCATACGTACTGCCATTAGTGTCGCTTCAACAACACCTTTACCCTCTTTTTCCATGAGATCTTTAGCGAACTCAACAATCAAAATAGCGTTTTTGGCCGACAAGCCAATTGTCGTCAGCAAGCCCACCATAAAGTAGACGTCATTTTTTTGATTAAAGAGTGTTGCCGCCAGTAGCACGCCGACAATCCCTAACGGCACGACCAACATAACCGAGACAGGAATTGACCAGCTTTCATAGAGTGCAGCAAGGCACAGGAAAACAACCACAAAGGAAATTGCTACCAGAGCGGGAGCCTGGTTTCCCGATAAACGTTCCTGATATGACATACCCGTCCAGTCATAACCAATGCCCGCCGGTAATTTTGACGCAAGGTTTTCCATCAACGCCATGGCATCGCCGGAACTGGTTCCTGGCGCGGCTTCCCCCTGAATCTCCATTGACGGCAGACCGTTGTAGCGCTCCAGTCGCGGAGAGCCATACACCCAATGTGCAGTGGTAAAGGCAGAGAATGGCACCATTTCGCCGTTGGCGCTGCGGACATAAAGTTTATCGACATCTTCTGGCAGCATACGGAATTTGGCATCCGCCTGAACATACACCTTTTTCACGCGACCACGGTCAATGAAGTCGTTAACGTAAGTCCCACCCAACGCCGTTGAAATGGTCTGATTGATGTCAGAAAGTGAAACACCTAATGCCTGCGCCTTTTCCTGGTCAACTTCCAGTTTAAACTGCGCGGTGTCTTCCAGACCATTAGGACGCACGCTGACTAAGCTGGCAGGATGTTGCGCCGCCATGCCAAGCAACTGGTTACGGGCCTGGGTCAGGGCATCGTGACCCAGCCCAGCCTGATCAATTAACTCAAAGTCGAAACCCGTTGCCGTGCCCAGTTCAACAATGGCTGGCATATTGAATGGAATGACAAAACCGTCGCGGATCTTGCCCAATTCCATTTTGGCACGATGGATTACCGCTTCCGCACTGTTTTCGTCACCACTACGCTCTTCCCACGGTTTCAGACTGACGAAGGCCATACCGGCGTTTTGTGCCTGGCCGCTGAAGCTAAAGCCGTTAACCGTAAAGACACTTTCTACGTTCGCTTTCTCGTTCTTCAGATAGTAATCCGTCACTTGATCCAACACTTTTTGCGTCCGCTCTTGCGTCGCGCCAGCGGGTAACTGAATCATAGTCAGAAAGACTCCCTGATCCTCTTCAGGTAAGAAGGAAGACGGAAGACGTAAAAACAACACCACCATTCCAGCAACAATTAGTGCATAGATCAGTAAATATCGTCCTGTGGAACCGAGGATTTTGCCGACGCTGTTGGTGTAGTGGTTAACGCTATGATCGAAGGTGGTATTAAACCAGCCGAAGAAACCGCCCTTATTTTCGTGATGCTCAGCAGAGACGGGTTTGAGCAGTGTTGCACATAACGCTGGGGTAAGAATCAATGCCACCAGAACAGAAAGCGCCATTGCCGAAACGATGGTGATAGAGAACTGGCGGTAAATTGCCCCAGTAGAACCGCCGAAGAATGCCATTGGAATAAATACCGCTGACAGCACCATCGCGATACCCACCAGTGCGCCCTGAATTTGCGACATCGATTTTTCCGTCGCTTCTTTTGGCGGGAGCTTATCCTCCATCATCACGCGCTCGACGTTCTCCACCACCACTATCGCATCATCGACGAGCAGCCCGATGGCAAGCACCATCCCGAACATCGTTAGTGTGTTGATGGAGTAACCAAAAGCGGCGAGGATGGCAAACGTCCCTAACAACACCACGGGTACCGCAATGGTGGGGATCAGCGTTGCTCGCATATTCTGCAAGAACAGATACATCACCAGGAACACCAGCATAATGGCTTCGAACAGCGTTTTTACCACTTCGTGAATAGAAAGCTGGACGAATGGTGTGGTGTCATAAGGGTAGAGAACCTTCATTCCCTGCGGGAAGAATGGCTGTAATTCCGCCAGTTTTGCCTTAATGGCTTTCGCGGTATCGAGAGCATTCGCGCCGGTTGCCAGCTTAATACCCAGGCCCGCCGCCGGTTTACCGTTGATGCGAGCGATAACGTTATAGTTTTCACCGCCAAGTTCAACCCGTGCGACATCTTTCAGGCGTACCACCGAGCCGTCACTGTTTACGCGCAAGGTCACTTTGCCGAATTCTTCCGGATTTTTTAACCGCGTCTGAGCAATAATCGAGGCGTTCAACTGTTGCCCTGGTAACGCTGGCGTTCCGCCCAACTGTCCGGCAGCGATCTGATCGTTCTGTACCTTCAACTGGTTAATCACATCAACCGGCGTCAGTTTGTATTTGTTTAGCAGATCGGCGTCCAACCAGATACGCATCGCATACTGTGCGCCGAAAAGTTGTACGTCACCGACGCCATTCAGACGGCTAAGCGTATCTTTAACGTTAGAGGCCACATAGTCCGAGATATCGTCCTGTGTGGTGCCTGGGTTATCAGAGACAAAGCCCGCCACCATCAAATAGCTGCTACTGGACTTTTCAACACTGATCCCCTGCTGCTGTACCTCCTGCGGCAGCAACGGCGTGGCGAGCTGGAGTTTGTTCTGCACCTGCACTTGCGCGATATCTGGATCGGTCCCGGACTGGAAGGTAAGGGTAATTGTCACGCTACCGGCAGAATCGCTGGTGGAGGACATATACATCAGGTTATCGATACCATTCATATTCTGTTCGATAACCTGCGTCACCGTATCCTGCACGGTCTGCGCATCAGCGCCCGGATAGTTTGCCGAAACAGAAACTGCAGGCGGCGCAATGGTTGGGTATTGGGCGACGGGCAATTGTAGGATCGCCAGTACACCCGCCATCATCAGAATAATGGCCAGCACCCATGCAAATATCGGTCGTCGAATAAAAAAGTTTGCCATGTCAGATTGCCTTACTTCGATGCAGAATCTGCGGGGGTATCGGTAGTGGCTTTAACCTGCTCTCCCGGACGCGCTTTTTGCAGGCCGCTGACAATGACTTGATCGCCAGATTTCAGCCCTTCGCTAATCAACCATTTATCGCCAATCGCCTGGCTGGCAACGACAGGGCGCGCTTCAACCTGACTTTTATCGTTAACAATCAGCACGGTTGCATCACCACGTGGTGTGCGGCTAACGCCTTGTTGCGGGATAAGAATGGCGTCAGGTTGGACGCCTTCATCAATCCGTGCGCGCACAAACATACCCGGCAAAAGCGTATGTTGCGGGTTAGGGAAGACAGCACGTAGGGTTATGGAGCCGGTGCTTTCATCAACGGTCACATCGGAGAATTGCAGCGTACCTTTCAGGGGATAGGTTTGACCGTTTTCCATGACCAACTCTACGTTGCTGGTGGCGTTTTCCTTATGCAAATTTCCTTGCTCTACGGATTGCTTCAGCCTCATAAAATCGTTGCTGGATTGGGTCACATCAACGTAGATAGGATCGAGCTGCTGGACAGTCGCCAGTTCAGTCGTTTGCCCATTAGTGACAAGAGCGCCTTCGGTCACGGTCGATTTGCCGATACGTCCGCTAATTGGCGCAGTCACTTTGGTATAAGCGAGATTGATGCGAGCGCTTTCGACTGTGGCTTTTGCGGCAATCACGGCGGCATCGGCCTGGCGAGCATCAGCAATGGCCTGGTCGTACTCCTGCTGACTGATGTATTTCGTACCCACGAGCGGAACGTAACGTTTTACCGTCAAATGCGCGATGGCGGCGGCGGCTTCACTTTTCGCCAGTTCGCCTTTCGCGCTGTCATAACTTGCCTGATAGGTCGCGGGATCGATCTGGTACAGAGACTGGCCTGCTTGCACATCGCTGCCTTCAGTGAAATTGCGACTCAGTACGATCCCGCTAACCTGTGGGCGAACTTCGGCTATACGGTAAGCATTGGTGCGGCCTGGTAATTCAGTCTTAACTTCTAACGGGGCCGTTTTCACAATATGAACGGTAACCTGCGGTTCACCGACGTGAGCTTTCTCTTCTCCCTTATCGTTACAACCGGCGATTAAAGCCGCGGAGATCAGAATAAAGGAGGGCAGGAGGAAAAACCTGGCATGTTTCGTCATTACTATTCCTCAAAAAACCAAAAGCGCGTTATTTACCCAAAAAGGCAACGCGTTAACTCGCAGAAAGAAAAATACAGTTCGCTATCCTACAAATTATCATTCGTCGATGTAAGGAATAGTTATGAATACTGGCGTCTCAAGGCACATAAACACAAAAAAAGATTAATATTCTACTGTTTTATTTTGACGCGGGTTGAAAGAGGTAGAATCAAATCCTCGTAAATTGAAATATATATTGATAGAGTGAATGTATTTTAGGTAAATAATAAACGTTATTTATTTGACGATTTATAGCAACTCAATATTAGCCTCTCGTATAAATATACATTAGGTGATAGATTAACCTTCGCTATTTTCTCATCCTGTGTCGAATATATTTATTTCCTGAATAATTAATCATGGCAAAAAGAACCAAAGCTGAAGCCCTGAAGACCCGGCAAGAACTGATTGAAACTGCCATCGCCCAGTTTGCGCAGCATGGCGTAAGCAAGACGACGCTCAACGACATTGCCGACGCCGCTAACGTTACGCGTGGCGCTATCTACTGGCACTTCGAGAACAAGACCCAACTGTTTAATGAGATGTGGTTGCAACAGCCTTCATTGCGGGAGTTAATCCAGGATCACTTGACTGCTGGGTTAGAGCATGACCCGTTTCAACAATTGCGTGAAAAATTGATTGTCGGCTTGCAATATATTGCCAAAATTCCCCGCCAGCAGGCGTTGCTGAAAATCTTATATCACAAATGTGAATTTAATGATGAGATGCTGGCAGAGGGAGTGATACGCGAAAAGATGGGCTTTAATCCGCAGACTCTCCACGAAGTATTGCAGGCATGTCAGCAACAAGGTTGTATAGCAAATAATCTCGATTTAGATGTTGTGATGATTATTATTGATGGTGCCTTCAGCGGAATTGTTCAAAACTGGTTAATGAATATGGCGGGTTATGATCTTTATAAACAAGCACCCGCACTGGTCGATAACGTATTAAGAATGTTCATGCCAGATGAAAACATAACGAAATTAATTCATCAAACGAATGAATTAGGTGTCATATAAATTCACATTCTGTCCTGAAAATTCAGTTCGTCACAGTTAACCAGTTTTAGTGGATTAACTGAGTTCATATTGCGGCATTTGTCTGTTTCTGTTGCCAGCAGTTCAATCCACTGCATCAGTAAAGTATCAAACAGAAAAACGAAGACAGCGAAAACGACGAGCCACCAATACTTGCGAATCATTACCTGAGCCTGTGCATGTTTAACCAAGTCTGGCAGGAAATATACACGAAATGAATAATCTGAAAACCAGGCTTACACTTCCTTTACTTTGCAATGAGATCGGGGTCAACTTCGCTTAACCTGCTTCGTTTTGACAGGTTGCCGGTCTTTCTTTTTTTCACTTTCGCCAGTTCTTCCGCAGAGTAATGCGACGCGACATCCAGCCGTCGAAGCCCCATTTTGATGTACTCGCTGTTGATCTCAATACCAATGAATTTTCGCCCGCTGGCGGCGGCTACGGCACCGGTAGTAAAGCTACCGGCAAACGGGTCGAGAACGATATCGCCTGGGTTGGAAGAGGCGAGAATAATGCGTTTCAGTAAGGCTTCCGGTTTTTGCGTCGGGTGATTCTCATATTCATCCATCAAATAACGCACGCGCGGAAAATCCCAGACGTTACCCGGTACTTTTTGATGATTGTAAGGCTGTGGAGGATTTTTGCGATAATCGATCAACGCGCGCTGCGATCCGGTTTTGGCTTCTACCAGAATAGCATCACCGTTGAACGTGTAGTTCTTTGCGTCTTTCACCATCATCAGGATGGGTTCGTACATGGAGCCGTAGTGTTTTTTCGCCTGCACTCCAGAACTGTCATATGACCAGACGATGCGACTTTTGATGGTAAAAAGCTTGCGGCACTGGAGATCGATAAAGGGCATGTTTTCCGTGCTGTTCATGATGTACATGCTGCCCTGCTTTTTCAGAACGCGGTGGCACTCTGCAATCACTTCAAACAGCCAGTCGATAAACAGATCTTCTTTCCAGGCTTCGATCAGACCATCAAAATTTTTACCGATGTTATACGGTGGGTCGGCAAAGATCAGATCTACACTTTCGGCGGGGATCTTTTTAAGTTCGGTTAATGCATCACCCTGGATGATGGTCTTTGCTTCATTACCAAATCGGGTCGGTTCACATCCTGTTCTCATGGTCACTCCCTTTGTGACACCTATAAAAAAGGCGCTTCCCCATGCCGAGTAGCGCCTTTTTAATCAAGCATTTAGCTAACCTGAATTAGTTCATGCCGTATTTTTTCAATTTTTTACGCAGCGTACCACGGTTGATGCCCATCATCAGCGCAGCACGGGTCTGGTTACCACGGGTGTATTGCATCACCATGTCCAACAGGGGCTGTTCTACTTCAGCCAGTACCAGCTCATAGAGGTCATTCACATCCTGACCGTTCAGTTGAGCAAAATAGTTCTTCAGTGCCTGTTTAACCGAGTCACGCAGGGGTTTTTGGGTTACCTGATCCTGAGAGTTAACGGTAGAAACGGTCAGTACGTCAGAATTTACGCGTTGTTCGAACATAGTTCTGTCAGCTCTTTATTTCTGTTTACGCAAAATTTTCGAAGTATGCCTCCAACGCCTCCAGCTGTTCGCTGGCATCCTCAATGGCGTTGAATGTGCGCCGAAACTGGTCATTTGGAGCGTGTTCCTGGAGATACCAGGAAACGTGTTTACGTGCAATTCGGTACCCTTTTGCCGGACCATAAAAGTCATGCAGTTCCCGAACGTGCGCGCAAAGCAAGCGCTTAACCTCTGCCAAAGGCAGCGGGGGCAGCAACTCCCCAGTGTCCAGATAATGCTGGATTTCCCGAAAGATCCAGGGTCTTCCCTGAGCTGCGCGGCCTATCATCAGGGCATCCGCCCCTGTATAGTCGAGCACAGCTCTGGCTTTAAGCGGGTCAGTAATGTCGCCATTCGCGATAACCGGAATGGAAACTTTCTGCTTAACTGCCCGAATACTGTCGTACTCAGCTTCTCCATTGAACAAACAGGCGCGTGTACGGCCATGAATGGTCAGAGCCTGAATGCCACAGTCTTCAGCCAGTTGGGCAATCTCTTCGCAGTTACGGTGTTCCGGCGCCCAGCCGGTGCGAATCTTCAGGGTAACAGGAACGTCCACTGCATTGACGACCTCGGTAAGGATCGATTTAACGACATCCGGGTACTGCAAGAGGGCTGAACCTGCGAGCTTGCGATTCACTTTTTTAGCCGGGCAACCCATATTGATATCAATAATCTGGGCACCGCTTTCCACGTTAATACGTGCTGCATCTGCCATTTCTTTCGGATCGCTACCAGCAATTTGCACGGTGCGAATACCGGGTTCATCAATGTGCACCATCCGTAAACGAGATTTGTCGCTTTCCCAAACCTGTGGGTTAGAAGACATCATCTCGGATACTGTCAATCCGGCTCCCATCTCGTAGCACAACGTCCGAAAAGGTCTGTCTGTAATGCCAGCCATGGGCGCTGCGATCAGGCGATTTCTGAGCTGATATTGTCCGATGCGCATGAGTTAAGAAATGACCATACTGTGACTGCAAGGCGGCGTATATTACGCATTTTTTGCACGAGATGAAAGGCCAAACTTTGACCAATCATCTGAGATGGATCAAAGAATTGCATTTAAAATGAGCTTGGCGCGATAATTACTCATAAAAATCATTATATTAGAAAATAGTGACTAAAATTTACACTCCAAGAAATTTGAGTAAGTTCTCAATTTTTCTTTATGAATGAAAATTTTGGCACGCAAATTTGCGTAAATAATCGGCAAATTAACGTGCCTTTTGTGACCTTGCTCGCACTTCGCCTTGCGTCACCCTACGGCGATGCGAAGGTTAATTCTTACGACCGGTAATGCGGCACCACTCTTCTTTTTCCACGACCGGGTCCAGAGCGAAGCTGTCGGCATAAGCTTCACAAACGCTCTCTGCCTGGCTTGCCAGAATACCGGAAAGGCCCAGCAAGCCACCTGAAACCGGCAGGACGCTGATTAACGGTGCCAGTTCACGTAACGGGCCTGCAAGGATGTTAGCGACCACCACGTCGGCTTTCATTTCTTCTGGCTGATCTTTAGGTAGGTAGAGTTCCAGACGGTCAGAAACGCCATTACGTTCGGCGTTGTCGCGGCTGGCCTGAATCGCCTGCGGGTCTATATCAATACCAATGGCTTTTGCTGCACCCAGCTTCAGCGCCGCGATAGCCAGAATGCCGGAACCACAGCCAAAGTCGATGACCGTTTTACCGGTTAAATCGAGGCTGTCGAGCCATTGCAGGCACAGAGAGGTAGTTGGATGAGTCCCTGTACCAAACGCCAGACCTGGGTCTAACATCACGTTGACGGCGTTTTCGTCCGGCACATCACGCCAGCTTGGGCAGATCCATAGTCGTTCACCAAAGCGCATCGGGTGGAAATTATCCATCCATTCGCGCTCCCAGTCTTTATCTTCCAGTTGTTCGATTTTATGCGCGAAGCCTGCGCCGAGCAGCGGATGGTTTTCCAGAATCGCCACCACGTCGTTCATATCGGTTTCAGCGTCGAACAGACCAATCACATCGGTGTCGCCCCACAGGCGCGTTTCGCCCGGCAGCGGCTCAAACACAGGCGTATCGTGGGTATCCTGAAAAGTGATAGAAACGGCACCCGCTTCCATCAGCGCATCGCTAAGATCTTCCGCGTTCGCGCCGGTGGTGTTCAGTTTCAGTTGGATCCAAGGCATGGCAAAACTCTTTATTTATCAGTAGTCAAAACGGTAGCTTGCGGGACGGATGTACCGAAACGGTTTCCGACCATGAAAGCCAGCAAACTTAGTAGTAACGAGGGCACGATAGGGTGGAAGCCCAGGTACTGAATATTCAGCGTCGCGAGTACGGCATACAGTACGCCGCCAACAATCATCGCACTTAGCGCGCCTTTGGCGTTGGCGCGTTCCCAGTAAAGACCCAGTACCAGCGGCCACAGGAAAACGGCTTCCAGCCCACCGAAGGCCAGCAAATTCAGCCAGATGATCATTTCTGGCGGCTTCCAGGCGGCAAGCAGCAGCAACGCACCGAGAACTAACGTAATTACCGCCGACATCCGCTTCAGACGCGTCTCGTTTTGCATTTGATCCGGACGGATATTCAGATAGAGATCTTTAATGATCGTAGCGGAACTTTGCAGCAACTGGGCATTGATCGTCGACATGATCGCAGCCATAGGTGCAGCCAGGAAGATCCCGGCAGCAAACGGTGGCAGCACTTTTACCATTAACGTCGGGATCACCAGATCCGGTACGGTGAGATCGGGGATCACCGCACGGCCTAACGCTCCGGCCAGGTGCATACCAAACATCAGGACTGCCACTACAATTGTCCCGATGATGATTCCCCGATGTACCGCTTTGCTGTCTTTATAAGAGATGCAGCGCACAGCGGTATGCGGCAGACCAATCACACCAAAGCACACCAGCACCCAGAACGATGTCATAAAGGCAGGCGACAGAATATCGTCAGCGCCTTGCGGAGTAACCAGTTGCGGATCGATGGTTTGCAACGTCTCTACTGCGTTGCTTAAGCCACCTGCGGCATGTACCACGCCAATAAGCAGCACAATGGTGCCAATCAGCATCACCAGCCCTTGCATGGTGTCGTTCAGCACGCTGGCGCGAAAGCCACCAAAGGCGGTATACAACGCAATGCTGATACCGAAAATCAGCAGCCCGGTTTCATAAGGGATACCCGCCGCAGTTTCCAGCAGACGCGCACCGCCGATAAACTGCACGGTCATCGCACCAACGAACGCAACCAGCAAACTTAAACTCGCCAGCCACACCAGCAGACGACTCTGGTAGCGGGCAAACAGCATATCGTTCAGCGTCACCGCATTGTAGCGGCGCGCAAGAATTGCGAACTTCTTGCCGAGAATACCGAGCGAAAGCCAGACTGCAGGAAGCTGAATCATCGCCAGCAATACCCAGCCCAGGCCGTATTTATAAGCAGCTCCAGGCCCGCCGATAAACGAACTGGCACTGATATAGGTCGCGGTGAGTGTCATCGCCAGCACAATACCGCCCATAGAACGGCTGCCGAGGAAATACTCATTGAGGAAGGTGCCGGTGTTCCGTTTACGCATTGCATAAACTGAAATCCCGAACACCACCACCAGATAGGCGACCAGCGGTAGAATCACTTCAAGCTGCATCGTCATCCTCCAGCGGGATATCGCGATAGATAAATTTCACCATCGCCCAGCACAGTCCAATAAACAGCAGCGGCGTCAGGATGCAAGCCATCTCAAACCAGCGTGGAAAGCCGGTAAAACCGGGGGTAACGCCAGGTAAGTAAGCGGATACTAACCATACCGCCAGATACAAAAGGGTCAGCCCCAGCGCCCAGCGCGCCTCTTTATGGGCCTGAACAAAACGAGTGTCCACGGAAGGGGTCCTCCTCATGGGGGGATACGAGAAACGGGCAATTCTACGGCAACTCTTCAGGCAGGGAAAATAATCTGACAGAAAATTGCCGTTCAGTGCTGCTGCAAAAAGTCTTCAATGTCAGCCAGTGAGGATATCCCTTCCATCGGACCTTGCCGCATTACGGCGAGCGCGCCGCTGGCATTTGCATATTGCAGTGCCTTATGTGCCGGGAAACCGGATAAGAAAAGAGTGATAAACGTTGCGCCAAAGCAGTCGCCTGCACCCGTTGGATCGATAATTTCGATATCGTGGCCTGTAACATGCTGGGCGTGTAATGTACCGTTTTTAAGCTTGTAATAGCTGGCCCCACGCTGGGCGCGTTTTATCGCCACATGTTTTACGCCGCCGTGGAGAAGATCGCTAACAATCTGTTCTTCTGAAAGATTTTTGTGACGCGCGAAGAAAGGGAGTTCGCTTTCGCTGGGGATAAAAATATCCGTATATTCAATCAAATAATCGAGAGCCTGCGCCATTTCGGGAATGCTCAGCATCTCTTTGCGAATATTGGGATCGAAAGAAACGGTGCCGCCAGCCGATTTGATCGTCGTTATTGCTTTACGCATGACATCGATCATGCGAAATGAGAACAACGATGAGCCCACAATATGCAGATGGTTACACTGTTTAAGCAGATCCTTATCAATGTGCTCGGCAGTAAACAAACCGCAGGCGCTGTTAGGGATATTAAAGACGAAATCCCGCTGCTGGGGATTTTGATAACTCACGAACGCCGTACCTGTGACGGCATTGTTCATAACGTGAATCCCATCGGTAATGACACCTTCATGACGGAGACGCTCTATAATGAGTCGGCCAAAATCATCATTACCAACACATCCGAAGAAGATGGCCCGATGGGACAGTTTTGCCACCTGAGCAGCAAAAATTGCTGGTGCACCGCTGGGAAATGGCCCGATAAACTCCCCAGGCTGAGTGAATTTTTGATGTGGGTTGCGGGACAAAAACTCGGCCAGCAATTCGCCCATAGCGCAGATAGTTATTGTCACAAAACCCCTCTCATTCCTGAAGCCTTTCGCGATTGGACCAGGTAAAGCACTCATTACTGGTATAAAGGATAACGAAATCAGCCGACTGCAATTGTTGCTGATATTGTTCGTTAATGCTGCGGCTGACGATCACATTTTCTGCCTGATGCAAATGCCCGATAGCAGCCGTTGATGGCGCAGGATCGGCGGCAACGATAACCGTCTTATTCTGGGCATTATCGAAACAGAGTTGCCAGGCAGCGGCAAGTCTTGGAACGTTGATATTTAAAGTACCATCAGCATCCAGGTGGCTGATTTCCAGAATGCTATGTGTAATGGTGAAATGCTGAAGTGCCTGTTCGAGAGGTTTTCCGGCCAGTGCGGTATCGGGGCGCAGCATTTCACTGCCAGCCAGTATTATTTCGCCATCAATAAACTGATTTGCCAGCAGCGCATGTTCGGGATCGTTGGTGATCAGACGCAGTTTTTTCACTTCGCTGAGCAAGGGAATGATCTTACGGCAGATTGTCCCATGTCCAAGAAATAGCGTGTCACGATCGCGAATTAACCGTGCGCAATGTCGTGCTATTTCCATTTGTTGTGCCAGAGACAACGGCGCGATCGGTTGTATCGCTTCTGGTTCAGAGGAGAGTGGTGTCGCAATAGCACCGCCAAATGATCGCTTTAAATATCCCTGTTGCTCCAGATAACTGAGATCGCCGCGGATCGTCACGCCAGAGACACCAAGTTGCGCAGATAAGTCATCAACTTTGATTTCACCCTGGGCGGCAACAATTTCTGCAATTTTTAATCTGCGTTTCAGTAGGTTAGACGATTTTCTCGGCACGTTAACACTCTTCATTGGCCTTTAATGCGTAACACTATAGCCCCTTGTATTTTTCTTTGAAAGTTATCCTTCAATAATATCGACAATTCGAAAAGAAAATCATGGGCCAAAAATCGCAACGAAAATAGATTAATGCATTGAAAAATAAATGAATTAATTCATATTTATGCAGAGGTGTTATTGGTTTCACTTGCAAAGTGAAAAACAAATTAAGTTATTTTTTGTAAGTTATTTTGATGATATTCGACATGCATCACGCTTTTTGCCGCTTTCGCTGTGTTAGTTTGCTTTCAAAATGAAAGTGAAGATTCTGTTTCTTCATTTTGTAAGGCGAACGACAAATAACAGGAGCAGCGATGTACATCATTTCAAGCAAAAACATGCTGAAAAAAGCCCAGTCAGAGGGATATGCCGTCCCTGCTTTCAACATTCATAACCTTGAAACTTTACAGGTAGTTGTTGAGAGCGCTGCACAACTTCGCTCTCCCGTTATGCTGGCGGGAACACCGGGTACTTATCGTTATGGCGGCGTGGGAAGTTTGATTTCGTTAGTACAATCGCTGGCTCGCGAGTACAACCTACCGTTAGTCCTGCATCTCGATCATCATGAAGAGTGTGATGACATTTTTAACAAGGTCCGCGCAGGGATCCGTTCTGTCATGATTGATGGTTCCCATTTGCCATTTGAAGACAACATTGCGCGAGTGCAAGAAGTTACCGCCTTTTGCCATCGCTTTGATGTTAGCGTTGAGGCCGAGCTAGGGCGTCTTGGCGGTCAGGAGGACGATCTGCTGGTGGATGAAAAAGATTCAGCTTATACCTCACCAGCCGCAGCTGCAGAGTTTGTTCAACGTACCCAAATTGACTCTCTGGCGGTAGCAATAGGCACTGCACATGGTTTATATGCGCATGAACCACGTCTGGATTTTGTGCGGCTGGAACAAATTCGCCAGCTGGTAGAAATTCCGCTGGTGTTGCATGGAGCTTCAGGCCTATCGGAACAGGACGTTCAGCTCTGTATTCGCCACGGTATTTGTAAAGTAAATGTCGCGACAGAATTGAAAATTGCGTTTGCCGATGCGTTAAAAGGATATTTCTACAACAATCCTGCGGCAAATGATCCTCGCCACTATATGCAGCCCGCAAAGGCCGCCATGAAAGAAGTCGTAACTCGTATTATTGGTGTCTGTGGTAGTGAAGGAAAAATTTAATACGTTGTACCCTACAAAAACAATGAGGATTGTTTATGAAAAATATTAAATTACTTGGTTCAGCTATGTTGGTGAGCCTGGCATTATTCTCGCAAAGTTCATTGGCAAAAGAGTATAAAATTGGTGCGTCATTATTAACACAGCAACATCCTTTCTATATTGATCTTGCGAATGCCATGAAAGAAGAGGCAAAAAAAGACAATGTCAATTTAAGTGTCTCTATTGCCAATCAGGATTTAAACAAACAACTTTCTGATGTTGAGGATTTTATTACTAAAAAAGTGGATGCCATTATTATCTCTCCGGTTGATTCGAAAGGCGTCCAGGCGGCGATAATTAAAGCCGATAAGGCCGGTATTCCCGTTATCACCGTTGACGTCGCTGCGGAAGGCGTTCCGGTCGTATCGCACGTTGCGACCGATAACTATGCGGGAGGCGTTGAAGCAGGCAAGTTAATGGGCAAACTTTTGAATGGTAAAGGTACTGTAGCCATTATTTCTTATCCGGCACTACAATCGGTGGTTGCGCGCGTTGATGGTTTTAAGAAAGGGTTAAGCGAGACACCGGATATTAAAATTGTTGCTGAACAGCCAGGTATAACGCGGGCTGAAGCGTTAACGACTGCGCAAAACATTATGCAGGCTAACGCCAACCTGAATGGTCTGTTTGGCTTTGGTGATGATGCGGCGTTGGCAGCGGTTATCGCAGCGAAATCTGCGCATAACGACAACATCAAAATCATTGGTTTTGACGGCATGAAAGAAGCGCGTGATGCCGTTGACAGTGAAAAAACGTTTGCGGCCGTGATTCGGCAATATCCCGATCAAATGGGGGCTAAAGCCATTGATGCCGCTGTTGATCACCTCAATGGTAAACCGGTAGAAAAAATGATCCCGGTACAACCCGGCGTTTATACAGGTAAATAATAAACATCTTCATTTCACAACAAAACGTTATCGACGTTTTGTTGTGACACCGAGGTCATTATGACGGATGTTATTCTTGATGTTTCGCATATTGCGAAGACATTTGGTCATGTTCAGGCATTAAAAGATATTACCCTCTCTTTACGTAAAGGGCGGGTGCATACTTTATTAGGCGAGAATGGTGCCGGTAAATCGACATTAATGAAAATACTCGCCGGTGTTTATCCGCCAACCCAGGGAACGATAACACTACGTGGTGAAACCATCACCATTAATAATCCGCAGCATTCTCGCCAGTTAGGGATTGCGATTATTTTTCAGGAACTGAGCCTGAGTAATAATATGACCGTGGCGGAAAATATTTATGCCAATAATGAACCGCGACGTTTTGGCATTATTAATGATAAAAAAATGCTCGCAGATTGCCAGAATCTCCTCGCGGAACTGGGCATCCCTCTGGATCCGCTGGAAATGGTCGGCAATATGTCGATGGCACATAGGCAACTGGTAGAAATTGCCAAAGCCTTAAGTTATGCAGCAGATGTCGTGATTATGGATGAACCGACATCTTCGCTAAGTGATAATGAAGCAGAGATTCTGTTTAACATTATTGAGAAATTAAAGCAGCGAGGTTGTGCGGTTATTTATATCTCTCATCGCATGGATGAAATTATGCGGATTTCAGATGATATTTCGGTGATCCGCGACGGTGAGTATATCGCCACGCATGAAAAGAAAAACAGTGATATCCAGCATTTGATTGCCCAAATGGTTGGTCGGGAAATGAAAAATATTTGGCCAGCACGTCTTGGGGAAAAGCCGGATGAAAATGTTCCTGCAAAACTGGAAGTAAAAAACCTTTCCCATCCTTCGCTTTTTAAAGAGGTCAGTTTCGCTGTGCGTCCGGGGGAAGTCCTCGGATTTTTTGGTCTGGTGGGGGCCGGGCGTTCCGATGTGATGAAGGCGCTATTTGGCCTCGTTTCGTATCACGGGACTGTGTTGATTGATGGTAAGGAAGTCAGGATCGCTAATCCCAAACAGGCTATTGATCATGGCATTGCTTTTGTGACCGAAAACCGCAAGGAAGAAGGGTTAGTTCTGATGCACGACGTCAATATGAACACGCACCATGTGGCGTTTCAATATAACGCTTCGCGGATGGGACTCATCAATCACCGACAAGAAGAGGCGAAGACGCTGCAATCTATTGCCAGAATGAACACTAAAGTGAGTTCTGTACATCAGGCAGTGGGAGCGCTGAGCGGCGGTAATCAACAGAAAATCGTGTTATCCAAGTGGCTGGAGAAAACTCCGCGTATTTTATTGCTCGATGAGCCAACGCGCGGAGTGGATGTCGGCGCAAAATTTGAAATCTATAACGTGATACGTCAACTGGCTGCGGCAGGGACAGCAATTATTCTGGTGTCCTCTGAACTGCCAGAAGTCATGGCACTTAGCGATCGTCTGGTGGTAATGCGTAATAAAACGATTGCCGATATTTATTCATGTGAAAATTTAACGCAGACACAGGTAATGACCGCTGCAACAGGAGTACGTTAAATGACAGAGAAAACTCTTGCCAGTCCGAAACCTTCGGAAATTCCCATTGCAAATAATTTTAAAAAAGTCTTCAGGCAATATGGCGGTATCCTCAGTGGAATGGTGGTGTTAATCATTCTGTTCAGTTTTATTAATGACAGTTTTTTTACCGCCAATAACATTACTAATATTATTCTTCAGGTTTCGATAATTGCAATTACCGCCTATGGAATGACTTACGTACTTTTGCTTGGCGATATTGATTTATCGGTTGGTTCAACCATTGCATTGATTGGCACATTTGCTGCGCTTGGGGCTTCATGGGGAATTCCATTTATTTTATTGGTCCCATTATCCATTATTGCAGCACTGGCTCTGGGGATGATAAATGGTGGCTTGACGGCCATAGCGGGGATCCCGTCGTTTATTGTCACCGTTGCTACAATGGGGATCTTCCGTGGTATCGCTTATATAGTGACCGATGGTATGCCCATCATGATTAAAGATGATGCCTTTCTGGCGCTGGGGAATGGAGAATTTCTCTATATACCTATTCCTATCTGGATATTAATCATCTTATTGCTGATTAACCACTTCATTCTTACTAAAACAACCTTTGGACGAAAAATTTATATCACTGGTGGTAATAAAGAAGCGGCAGTTTATTCAGGGATAAATGTCACCCGCTTGAAAATTAAAGTCTTTATGATTACAGCCGTGCTGGCAGGTATCAGCGGGATGATCCTCGCCTCACGCCTCTATTCCGGGCAACCGAATTCCGCGTTGAGCTACGAACTGGATGCTATTGCTGCGGCTGTACTGGGAGGCACCAGCCTGAACGGCGGCTATGGAACCGTGGTGGGGACGGTGATCGGCGCATTAACCATCGGCGTTATTAATAATGGCATGAACTTAATGAATGTTCCCTATTTTTACCAGATGGTGGTTAAAGGATTAGTCATTCTTGTAGCCGTTTATTTTGACGTAAGAAATAAAAGAAAACGCAGCTAATCATTTCAAGGAATTAATCATATGAGTAAGGTCTTCACAATTGGAGAAATTCTGGTTGAAATTATGGCGAGTAAAATCGGCCAGCCATTTGATCAACCAGGTATCTGGAACGGCCCTTATCCCAGTGGCGCGCCCGCTATTTTTATCGACCAGGTGACACGTCTTGGCGTTCCGTGCGGCATCATTAGCTGTGTGGGGAATGATGGCTTTGGTGATATTAATATACATCGTCTGGCTGCTGACGGTGTGGATATCAGGGGGATTTCAGTCTTACCTCTGGAAGCTACCGGGAGTGCCTTTGTTACTTATCATAACTCTGGCGATCGCGATTTTATTTTTAATATCAAGAATGCCGCTTGCGGTAAATTATCGGCGCAGCATGTTGATGAAAATATTCTGAAGGACTGTACCCATTTTCATATTATGGGTTCATCCCTGTTTTCATTCCATATGGTAGACGCAGTAAAGAAAGCGGTAACCATTGTAAAAGAGAATGGTGGCGTTATTTCTTTTGACCCTAATATTCGGAAAGAGATGCTCGATATTCCAGAAATGCGTGACGCCCTCCACTTTGTTCTTGAGTTAACAGATATCTATATGCCCAGCGAGGGAGAAGTGTTGCTCTTGTCGCCACACTCGACACCGGAGCGTGCAATCGCTGGTTTTCTTGAAGAAGGTGTTAAAGAGGTGATTGTGAAGCGCGGCAATCAAGGTGCCAGTTACTACTCCGCGAATGAGCAGTTTCATGTTGAGAGCTATCCGGTGGAAGAAGTTGACCCGACCGGTGCGGGAGACTGCTTTGGTGGCGCGTGGATTGCCTGCCGCCAGCTAGGGTTTGACGCCCATCGGGCATTACAATATGCCAACGCCTGCGGTGCACTGGCGGTAACCCGACGTGGCCCAATGGAGGGAACGTCTCGCCTTGCGGAAATCGAAGCGTTCATCCAGCGCCATGACATGTCCATTCGGGAAGCAGCACAATGAAAAACGAAATTTGGTCGTGGATTGGCGATCTCTCGCAGGTTGCCGGAATTAAACACTATGAGTTACGTAGTGGCAGAGCAAAGGGGACAGAAGCGTTTGATGTCCGTACTGGTGCGGGACTGGCATTTACGGTGGTAAAAGATCGAGCGCTGGATATTGCATGGGCCAGCTACAAGGACACTGCGCTCTCTTTTATCACCCCCAACGGCATTGTCGCCCCCGCTTTTTTTGAGTCTCAGGGCAACGGGTTTTTACGTAGCTTCTACGCGGGGTTACTGACTACCTGCGGACTTAGCTACATTGGCACGCCCTGTGAGGATAACGGAGAAACGCTGGGGTTACATGGGCGTTTGGCTGCGACTCCAGCAGAAGAGGTGGGGTATCGCACAGAACGGACCGACGACGGCATTGAATTTGTCATCAATGGCAAAGTACGGGAAACACGATTGTTCGGTGAAAATCTGACGCTGGAAAGGACCATTCGCTGCCGTTATGGCGAAAATGTGCTGCGCATTGAAGACAAGGTGACTAATCATGGTTTCACCCGCCAGCCGCTGCAAATTCTTTATCACTTTAATTACGGCTGGCCTTTATTATCGCCACAGGCAGAAATCTTGCTGTCGGCTAAAAGCGTAACGCCACGAACCCCGCATGCGGCGGAAGGGTTAACCAGTCATCTGGAGATTTGTACCCCACAGCCCGGTTTTGACGAGCAGGTTTACTATCTCACGTTGAATAGCGACAGTCAGGGGATGAGTAAAGTTGCGCTGGTGAACGCCGAACTGGGGTGGGGAATTTACGAGAAATTCGACACCATGCAGCTACCCAACTTTATCCAGTGGAAAAATTTAGGCGCGGGTGAATATGTTATGGGGCTGGAGGTCAGCAATAGTTTTCCTGACGGTCGTGATAAAGAACGAGCGCAGGGGCGTCTGCCCTTTATAGAGCCAGGGGAAACAAAGACATACTGCTTTGAGCTGGGAATTGTTGATGGCGATGCTGAAATTAGCGCGTTGAAAGCGGAAATTGCAAGCTACCGTTAGCTAACGGCAATAAAAACGCCGGGCAGCGTTAACAGGCCCGGCGTTGATTACGTTCTTTGCTAAGCGCGATGAAAACACCGCGCGTCACAAATTATTTTTCCTGAAGACCGAGTTTTTTCTCCAGATAGTGGATGTTAGTGCCACCATGCTGGAAGTTCTCGTCATTCATGATGCGGATCTGCAGATCAACGTTGGTTTTGATACCGTCGATGATCAGCTCCTGCAGCGCATTCTTCATGCGGGCAATCGCCACGTCACGGTTTTCACCGTAGCAAATCAGCTTACCGATCATTGAGTCATAGTACGGCGGTACGGTGTAGCCCGCGTAGATATGAGACTCCCAACGTACGCCAAAACCGCCAGGTGCGTGGAAACGGGTGATTTTGCCCGGACTTGGCAGGAAGGTGTTCGGATCTTCGGCGTTGATACGGCACTCTACCGCATGGCCGCGAACGTGAACTTCTTCTTGCTTGATCGACAGCGGTTGACCGGCAGCGATACGCAGCTGTTCTTTGATCAGGTCAACGCCGGTGATCATTTCAGTAACCGGGTGTTCTACCTGAATACGGGTGTTCATTTCGATGAAATAGAACTCGCCATTTTCGAACAGGAACTCGAAAGTACCTGCACCGCGATAGCCGATATCAACACATGCTTTAGCGCAACGTTCGCCGATGTAGCGACGCAGTTCCGGGGTAATGCCCGGTGCTGGTGCTTCTTCGACCACTTTCTGGTGGCGGCGCTGCATGGAGCAGTCACGTTCCGCCAGATAGATAGCGTTGCCCTGACCGTCAGCCAGTACCTGAATCTCGACGTGGCGAGGATTTTCCAGGTATTTCTCCATGTAAACCATATCGTTGCTGAAAGCAGCTTTCGCTTCCGCACGGGTCATGGAGATGGATTGTGCCAGTTCAGCGTCGCCGCGCACTACGCGCATACCGCGACCACCGCCGCCGCCGGAGGCTTTGATAATTACCGGATAACCAATGCGTTTAGCAATGGCGCGGTTTTTATCCATATCGTCGCCCAGCGGGCCGTCAGAACCCGGTACGCAAGGAACACCCGCTTTTTTCATCGCCGCGATTGCGGATACTTTGTCGCCCATCAGGCGAATGGTTTCTGCTTTCGGGCCGATGAAGATAAAGCCGGAGCGCTCAACCTGCTCGGCAAAGTTGGCGTTCTCGGAGAGGAAGCCGTAGCCCGGATGGATTGCTACTGCGCCGGTGATTTCAGCGGCGCTGATGATTGCCGGGATGTTCAGATAACTTTTTACTGACGGAGCAGGGCCGATACAGACCGTTTCATCTGCCAGTAATACGTGTTTTAGATCGCGATCCGCGCTGGAGTGCACAGCGACAGTCTTGATGCCCAGTTCTTTACAGGCACGAAGAATACGCAATGCAATCTCGCCGCGGTTGGCAATAACAATTTTATCCAGCATGTTCGCCTCGTTACTCGATGACGACCAGCGGCTCGTCAAATTCTACCGGTTGTCCACTTTCGACCAGAATTGCTTTCACAGTACCGGATTTGTCTGCTTCGATCTGGTTCATCATTTTCATGGCTTCAACGATGCACAGGGTATCGCCCACGTTGACTTTCTGACCCACTTCGATGAACGCTTTTGCGTCCGGGCTTGGGGTGCGGTAGAAAGTACCAACCATCGGGGAACGTACGATGTGACCACTGATTTCCGCTGCTGCTGGCGCTTCCATTGAAGGAACGGTCGCCGGAGCGGCTGCGTTAGATTGAGCTGGCTGCTGCATCATTGGTGCAGCGTAAGCTTGTTGCATCACAGGGAAACTTGCGGCAGGAGCTGCACGGCTAATGCGTACTGACTCTTCGCCTTCAGAAATTTCCAGTTCGGAGATGCCTGATTCTTCAACCAGCTCGATCAGTTTTTTAATCTTACGAATATCCATGAGTGGGTTCCGTACTCTTTGTTTAGTGTGATTGTGACAGGCGTTTCACCGCCGTCTGTAAAGCGTATGCCCCGACAGCTGTATGCATAGCGATAAATTCCAGCAGGCCGGGACGCCGGTCTATTTTGCCCCAGAGTGTCAATGTTAGACTTGACGGACATTGTGCAGCGATCTGCTGCTATCCTCCGGCAAAAAACAAAATATACCTTCGTTGCGCCAATGTCACCTTTTCCGCAGCGCAAAAACTGCGTCAGGGAGGACGAGGTCGCACATTATAACGATTTCGTAGCAATTGGCAGCTAAATACTGGTCTTATCAGGGAAGATAATCAACAGCTAACATGTAAATAACCTTCAACACCGTGTAATTTGCAACAAGCCACACAATTCACGAAATTAGCGCCATCATCGACGGAACTTCTTATAACGTAAGGTGAAAAGCTGTAAAGCCAGCCCTGCGAAGATGAGGGGCTGCAATGAGATAATCTTCACAGACCACAAATAATGTAGGGATGCCAGGATCGCGACAAGATAGACGACATTACGCAGCGGTTGCTGGGGATTACCCAATTTTCACTGCATCGTCTGGATAGATGTGAATGCTAAAGCACGCAAAATCAACCGACTGACAATGCTCAGCATTAAATACGTTCGAGTGGTTAATTTGTAGGCAAATAAAATCAGATTATTCACCCCATGGTACCAGAAATCAGTAACAGGTTAAGCGTAGCGTCGCCCAGGCAAAGCACCATAAACCTAACAGGCGACGGAGGCGTATCAATAATGGCTGTTTAGTGGAGTAACAGTGCGCATCAATTTATGGTCAGTCGAAATCATGACTTTCCAGTTTGGATGATGTTGTACAACTTCATGACCAAGATGTTCGACGAAAGCTGTCCGGCTAACCGCTTTTCCCGTTAACCGATTGAATAATGATTTCAAAATGAGTTCCCTCTCTTATTAATCCTTGCTAAATGGTTAGTTAACCTTCACCAGCGTGCGACCCTGGATCTGGTTATTAATGATGGCCTCGGCAAACTTCGGTGCATCTGCCAGAGATATCTCTTTTGCCGCCTGGGTATAGAATGATTCCGGTAAATCGGCGACCAGTCGCTGCCAGGCTTGTGCGCGGCGTGCTGGTGGCGTCATTACTGAATCCACCCCTTGCAAACGGACATTACGCAGAATAAATGGCATGACCGTGGTTGGCAGAGTAAAACCACCCGCCAGACCACAGGCCGCCACGCAGCCGCCGTAATTCATTTGCGCCAGCACTTTTGCCAGCACTTTGTCGCCAACGGTGTCAATTGCCCCAGCCCAGACTTGTTTTTCCAGAGGACGGGATTCGACAAACTCATCGCGAGGGAGAATACGGCTGGCACCTAAACTTTTCAGATATTCATGGGTACTTTCGCGACCGGAAACGGCAACGACCTGATAACCCAACTTATGCAGCAGCGCCACGGCGGTACTGCCGACGCCACCACTGGCACCCGTCACGACAATCTCCCCATCCTGCGGGCGAACACCGGCATCTTCCAGCGCCATCACACACAGCATGGCTGTAAACCCGGCAGTACCGATAATCATTGCTTTACGCGCGTCCAGCCCTTGCGGCATGGCAACCAGCCAGTCACCTTTCACTCGCGCCTGTTCCGCCAGCCCCCCCCAGTGGTTTTCACCAACGCCCCAGCCAGTGAGTAACACCTCCTGACCGGCATGAAAACGCGGATCTTCGCTGGTGCGTACAGTTCCGGCAAAATCGATCCCAGGAATCATCGGAAAATTACGGATGATTTTTCCCTTACCGGTAATCGCCAGCGCATCTTTGTAGTTCAGGCTCGACCAGTGAACATCAACCGTGACATCGCCCTCCGGCAGGCAACTTTCGTCCAGAGTCTTTACCGATGCGAGAGTTTTGCCGTCCTGCTGTTCTAAAAGTAACGCCTGCATAAGTGGTCCTCATGTGCATGATGGATTGGAAAATAATTTCTGAAGACTATACTCGCTAATGGAAAAGCAAAGCCGATGAAGCGCAATAAATTGCGAGATAAATCTGATTTGCTAGTATGCCCGCTTCCTCACTATCGGAGTTAACACAAGGATGAGATTAACGACGAAATTTTCGGCCTTTGTTACGCTGCTCACCGGGTTAACAATTTTTGTGACTTTGCTGGGCTGTTCGCTAAGTTTCTACAACGCCATTCAGTATAAGTTTAGTCATCGTGTTCAGGCGGTGGCGACGGCGATCGATACCCACCTAGTGTCGAATGACTTCAGCACATTAAGGCCACAAATTACCGAATTAATGATGTCGGCAGATATCGTTCGTGTAGACCTGCTCCATGGTGATAAGCAGGTTTATACCCTGGCCAGAAATGGTAGTTATCGTCCGGTTGGCACCAACGATCTATTTCGTGAACTGAGCGTTCCGTTGATAAAGCATCCGGGGATGTCGCTGCGTCTGGTTTATCAGGATCCGATGGGCAACTATTTCCATTCGTTGATGACCACCGCGCCGCTCACGGGGGCGATTGGCTTTATCATTCTTATGCTCTTCCTGGCGGTACGCTGGTTACAACGGCAACTTGCCGGGCAAGAATTGCTGGAAACCCGGGCTACTCGTATCTTAAACGGTGAGCGTGGCTCTAATGTGTTGGGAACCATCTATGAATGGCCGCCCAGAACCAGCAGTGCGCTGGATACGCTGCTTCGTGAAATTCAGAACGCACGCGAACAACACAGCCGTCTTGATACGCTGATCCGCTCTTATGCCGCCCAGGACATGAAAACCGGCCTCAATAACCGACTCTTTTTCGATAATCAGTTAGCAACGTTACTGGAAGATCAAGAGAAAGTAGGTACCCACGGGATCGTGATGATGATTCGTCTGCCGGATTTCAATATGTTGAGTGATACCTGGGGGCACAGCCAGGTTGAAGAACAGTTCTTCTCTCTGACGAATCTGCTGTCGACATTTATGATGCGCTACCCTGGCGCACTGCTGGCGCGTTACCACCGCAGTGATTTTGCTGCGCTGTTGCCGCACCGGACGTTAAAAGAGGCTGAGAGCATCGCCAGTCAGTTAATCAAAGCCGTCGATACCTTGCCGAACAATAAAATGCTCGATCGCGACGATATGATCCACATTGGTATCTGCGCCTGGCGTAGTGGTCAGGATACCGAGCAGGTAATGGAACATGCAGAGTCTGCCACGCGTAATGCGGGATTGCAGGGCGGCAATAGCTGGGCTATTTACGATGACTCGTTGCCTGAAAAAGGACGCGGTAATGTTCGCTGGCGTACGCTTATCGAGCAAATGCTGAGTCGCGGCGGCCCGCGCCTTTATCAAAAACCGGCGGTTACTCGCGAAGGTCAGGTTCATCATCGCGAACTCATGTGCCGCATCTTCGATGGTAATGAAGAGGTTAGCTCGGCGGAGTATATGCCGATGGTCTTGCAGTTTGGCTTATCGGAAGAGTATGACCGTCTGCAAATCAGCCGTCTTATTCCACTATTACGTTACTGGCCGGAGGAAAATCTGGCGATTCAGGTTACCGTTGAGTCGCTGATTCGCCCGCGTTTTCAGCGTTGGCTGCGCGATACGTTAATGCAATGTGAAAAATCACAACGAAAACGCATAATTATTGAACTTGCAGAGGCCGATGTAGGTCAACATATCAGTCGTTTACAACCTGTTATTCGTTTAGTGAATGCTTTAGGGGTACGGGTAGCCGTCAACCAGGCTGGTTTGACGCTGGTAAGCACCAGTTGGATCAAAGAACTTAATGTTGAGTTACTCAAGCTCCATCCGGGGCTGGTCAGAAACATTGAGAAGCGAACGGAGAATCAGCTGCTGGTTCAAAGCCTGGTGGAAGCCTGCTCCGGGACCAGCACCCAGGTTTACGCCACCGGCGTGCGTTCGCGAAGCGAGTGGCAGACCCTGATTCAGCGCGGTGTTACAGGTGGGCAAGGGGATTTTTTCGCGTCCTCACAGCCACTTGATACTAACGTGAAAAAATATTCACAAAGATACTCGGTTTAACCTGCCGTTTAATCCGTTTTCACGTAGAATAACGCGCGCTGCGTCTCATGGGAGTGTGCTTGTCTGCTCGCCAGATTGTTGCAGCACATATGCAGATGAATGACCTTACGCGGTTGCAAACAGGCGAGGAATGCTGCTGATGCATTAAGCCTTTCTGGACTCAGGCAGAGATTTGTAACAAAGGAAACGAACTGCACTAATTTTCACCGTAGCAGATGATTTTTGCGCCTTGTCGCTGCTGCGTGTGGTTGGTAAAGTAAGCGGATTTTCTTTTCCGCCCCAGCTTTCAGGATTATCCCTTAGTATGTTGAAAAAATTTCGTGGCATGTTTTCCAATGACTTGTCCATTGACCTGGGTACTGCGAATACCCTCATTTATGTAAAAGGACAAGGCATCGTATTGAATGAGCCTTCCGTGGTGGCCATTCGTCAGGATCGTGCCGGTTCACCGAAAAGCGTAGCTGCAGTAGGTCATGACGCGAAGCAGATGCTGGGCCGTACGCCGGGCAATATTGCTGCTATTCGCCCAATGAAAGACGGCGTTATCGCCGACTTCTTCGTGACTGAAAAAATGCTCCAGCACTTCATCAAACAAGTGCACAGCAACAGCTTTATGCGTCCAAGCCCGCGCGTTCTGGTTTGTGTGCCGGTTGGCGCAACCCAGGTTGAACGCCGCGCAATTCGTGAATCCGCGCAGGGCGCTGGTGCCCGTGAAGTCTTCCTGATTGAAGAACCGATGGCTGCCGCAATTGGTGCTGGCCTCCCGGTTTCTGAAGCGACCGGTTCTATGGTGGTTGATATCGGTGGTGGTACCACTGAAGTTGCTGTTATCTCCTTGAACGGCGTGGTTTACTCCTCTTCCGTGCGCATTGGTGGTGACCGTTTTGACGAAGCTATCATCAACTATGTGCGTCGTAATTACGGTTCTCTGATCGGTGAAGCCACCGCAGAACGTATCAAGCACGAAATCGGTTCGGCTTACCCGGGCGATGAAGTCCGTGAAATCGAAGTTCGTGGCCGTAACCTGGCAGAAGGTGTTCCACGCGGTTTTACCCTGAACTCCAACGAAATCCTCGAAGCACTGCAGGAACCGCTGACCGGTATTGTGAGCGCGGTAATGGTTGCACTGGAACAGTGCCCGCCGGAACTGGCTTCCGACATCTCCGAGCGCGGCATGGTGCTCACCGGTGGTGGCGCACTGCTGCGTAACCTTGACCGTTTGTTAATGGAAGAAACCGGCATTCCAGTCGTTGTTGCTGAAGACCCGCTGACCTGTGTGGCGCGCGGTGGCGGCAAAGCGCTGGAAATGATCGACATGCACGGCGGCGACCTGTTCAGCGAAGAGTAATCGGATGCAGGCAGGGGAAGCGTCTGTTTACCCTGCCTGGTCTGATACGAGAATACGCATAACTTATGAAGCCAATTTTTAGCCGTGGCCCGTCGCTACAGATTCGCCTTATTCTGGCGGTGCTGGTGGCGCTCGGCATTATTATTGCCGACAGCCGCCTGGGGACGTTCAGTCAAATCCGTACTTATATGGATACCGCCGTCAGCCCTTTCTACTTTGTTTCCAATGCTCCTCGTGAATTGCTGGATGGCGTATCGCAGACGCTGGCCTCGCGTGACCAACTAGAACTTGAAAACCGGGCGTTACGTCAGGAACTGTTGCTGAAAAACAGTGAACTGCTGATGCTTGGACAATACAAACAGGAGAACGCGCGTCTGCGCGAACTGCTGGGTTCCCCGCTGCGTCAGGATGAGCAGAAAATGGTGACTCAGGTTATCTCCACGGTTAACGATCCTTATAGCGATCAAGTTGTTATCGATAAAGGTAGCGTTAATGGCGTTTATGAAGGCCAGCCGGTCATCAGCGACAAAGGTGTTGTTGGTCAGGTGGTGGCCGTCGCTAAACTGACCAGTCGCGTGCTGCTGATTTGTGATGCGACCCACGCGCTGCCAATTCAGGTGCTGCGCAACGATATCCGCGTAATTGCAGCCGGTAACGGTTGTACGGATGATTTGCAGCTTGAGCATCTGCCAGCGAATACGGATATTCGTGTTGGTGATGTGCTGGTGACTTCCGGTCTGGGCGGTCGTTTCCCGGAAGGCTATCCGGTCGCGGTTGTCTCTTCCGTAAAACTCGATACCCAGCGCGCTTATACTGTGATTCAGGCGCGTCCGACTGCGGGACTGCAACGTTTGCGTTATCTGCTGCTGCTGTGGGGCGCGGATCGTAACGGCGCTAACCCGATGACGCCGGAAGAGGTGCATCGTGTTGCTAATGAACGTCTGATGCAGATGATGCCGCAGGTATTGCCTTCGCCAGACGCGATGGGGCCAAAGTTACCCGAACCGGCAACGGGGATCGCTCAGCCGACTCCGCAGCAACCGGCGACAGGAAATGCAGCTATTGCGCCTGCTGCGCCGACACCGCCTGCTGCTAATCGCTCTCCACAAAGGGCTACGCCGCCGCAAAGTGGTGCTCAACCGCCTGCGCGTGCGCCGGGAGGGCAATAGTGGCGAGCTATCGTAGCCAGGGACGCTGGGTAATCTGGCTCTCTTTCCTCATTGCGCTGTTGCTGCAAATCATGCCCTGGCCGGATAACCTGATTGTTTTCCGGCCAAACTGGGTGTTACTCATCTTGTTGTATTGGATCCTGGCCTTGCCTCATCGCGTAAATGTGGGCACAGGTTTTGTGATGGGTGCCATACTGGATCTGATCAGCGGCTCGACACTTGGCGTACGCGTATTGGCGATGAGCATCATTGCTTACCTGGTGGCGCTGAAATACCAGCTTTTCCGCAACCTCGCATTATGGCAGCAGGCGCTGGTCGTCATGTTGCTTTCGCTGGTGGTGGATATTATTGTTTTCTGGGCAGAGTTTTTAGTGATTAACGTCTCTTTCAGACCGGAAGTGTTCTGGAGTAGTGTAGTCAATGGAGTGCTCTGGCCGTGGATTTTCTTGCTGATGCGTAAAGTCCGTCAGCAGTTTGCAGTGCAATAAAGGTTTCTATGACTTCTCTGTATTTAGCTTCCGGTTCTCCGCGTCGTCAGGAGTTACTTGCGCAACTTGGCGTAACCTTTGAATGTATTGTTACGGGCATTGAGGAGCAGCGTCAGCCGCAGGAGAGCGCGCAGCAATATGTTGTGCGTCTGGCGCGCGAGAAAGCACAGGCGGGTGTCGCGCAAACGGCGCAGGATCTCCCGGTGCTGGGTGCGGATACTATCGTTATCCTGAATGGAGAAGTGCTGGAGAAACCGCGCGACGCAGAGCATGCGGTGCAGATGTTGCGCAAATTATCGGGTCAGACCCATCAGGTAATGACGGCAGTGGCGTTGGCCGACAGCCAGCACATTCTCGATTGCCTGGTGGTCACCGATGTGACTTTCAGAACGTTAACAGACGAAGACATCGCGGGCTATGTCGCCAGCGGTGAACCGTTAGATAAAGCAGGTGCATACGGTATTCAGGGGCTGGGTGGCTGTTTTGTCAGGAAGATAAATGGCAGCTATCACGCCGTAGTCGGCTTACCGCTGGTTGAAACGTATGAATTATTAAGTAATTTTAACGCACTGCGTGAGAAAAGGGATAAACATGACGGCTGAATTGTTAGTAAACGTAACGCCTTCGGAAACGCGAGTGGCGTATATTGATGGCGGTATTCTGCAGGAAATTCATATTGAACGTGAGGCGCGACGCGGAATAGTAGGCAATATCTACAAGGGTCGTGTAAGTCGTGTACTTCCGGGTATGCAGGCGGCTTTTGTAGATATTGGGCTGGATAAAGCCGCGTTTCTTCATGCATCCGACATCATGCCGCACACCGAATGTGTGGCGGGTGAAGAACAAAAGCAATTCACGGTGCGCGACATCTCGGAGCTGGTCCGTCAGGGGCAAGATCTGATGGTGCAGGTGGTGAAAGATCCGCTTGGCACTAAGGGTGCGCGCCTGACCACCGATATCACGCTGCCTTCTCGCTATCTGGTGTTTATGCCAGGGGCTTCTCACGTTGGGGTATCCCAACGTATTGAAAGCGAATCAGAACGTGAACGCCTGAAAAAAGTGGTCGCAGAGTATTGTGACGAGCAGGGCGGGTTTATCATCCGTACTGCAGCGGAAGGGGTTGGCGAGGCTGAACTGGCCTCCGATGCCGCTTATCTGAAACGCGTCTGGACCAAAGTTATGGAGCGTAAAAAGCGCCCACAGACCCGTTATCAGCTGTACGGCGAACTGGCGCTGGCGCAGCGTGTTCTGCGTGATTTCGCTGACGCCGAACTCGACCGCATTCGCGTTGACTCACGCCTGACTTACGAAGCATTGCTGGAGTTTACCTCGGAGTACATTCCCGAAATGACCAGCAAGCTGGAGCATTACACCGGACGCCAGCCGATTTTCGATCTCTTTGATGTCGAAAACGAAATTCAGCGAGCGCTGGAACGCAAAGTAGAACTGAAATCCGGTGGCTATCTGATTATCGACCAGACCGAGGCGATGACCACCGTGGACATCAATACCGGGGCGTTTGTCGGTCATCGCAATCTGGACGACACCATTTTCAATACCAATATTGAAGCGACGCAGGCTATCGCTCGCCAGTTACGGTTGCGCAATCTGGGCGGGATTATCATTATTGATTTCATCGACATGAATAATGAAGATCACCGTCGCCGCGTGTTGCATTCGCTGGAGCAGGCGTTGAGCAAAGACCGGGTGAAAACCAGCGTTAATGGTTTTTCGGCGCTGGGGCTGGTGGAGATGACGCGTAAACGCACCCGCGAAAGCATTGAGCACGTACTGTGTAACGAATGCCCAACCTGCCACGGTCGCGGAACGGTGAAAACCGTGGAAACGGTATGCTATGAAATCATGCGCGAGATTGTTCGTGTCCACCATGCTTATGATTCCGACCGTTTCCTGGTCTATGCTTCTCCGGCAGTAGCCGAAGCCTTGAAAGGCGAAGAGTCACACTCGCTGGCGGAAGTGGAAATTTTCGTTGGCAAACAGGTTAAAGTACAAATTGAACCGCTCTATAACCAGGAGCAGTTTGACGTCGTAATGATGTAAACAGATGCTGGGCCGCCATCCGGCAAAGGGTTTTTGAGTCACATTTTTAGCAGACAAGGAGTGACGGGTGAGGCGATTGCCGGGGATTTTACTGCTTACTGGAGCCGCGCTCGTTGTGATCGCTGCCCTGCTGGTTAGCGGCCTGCGTATTGCTTTACCGCATCTTGACGCCTGGCGTCCGGAAATCCTCAACAAAATAGAATCCGCGACTGGCATGCCGGTAGAAGCCAGTCAGCTCTCAGCCAGCTGGCAGAATTTTGGTCCGACGCTTGAAGCGCACGACATCCGTGCAGAACTAAAAGATGGCGGCGAATTTTCGGTTAAACGCGTTACTCTGGCGCTGGATGTCTGGCAGAGCCTGTTACATATGCGCTGGCAGTTTCGCGACCTCACTTTCTGGCAGCTGCGCTTTCGCACCAACACTCCTATCACCAGCGGCGGTGGTAATGATAGCCTGGAAGCCAGTCACATCAGCGATCTGTTTCTTCGTCAATTTGACCATTTCGATCTCCGCGACAGTGAAGTCAGTTTTCTGACGCCATCCGGTCAGCGCGCCGAGCTGGCGATCCCACAGCTCACCTGGCTGAACGATCCACGTCGACACCGTGCGGAAGGCCTGGTAAGCCTCTCCAGCCTTACCGGACAGCACGGCGTGATGCAGGTGCGTATGGATTTGCGCGATGATGAGGGGTTGTTAAGCAATGGTCGCGTCTGGCTCCAGGCGGATGACATCGACCTGAAGCCGTGGCTCGGTAAATGGATGCAGGACAATATTGCGCTGGAAACGGCACAGTTCTCCCTTGAAGGCTGGATGACGATCGACAAAGGCGATGTAACCGGCGGTGACGTCTGGCTGAAACAGGGCGGTGCCAGCTGGTTGGGCGAGAAGGAAACACATACGCTGTCGGTGGATAATCTGACTGCGCATATTACGCGTGAAAATCCGGGATGGCAGTTCTCTATTCCCGATACACGGATCACGATGGACGGCAAACCCTGGCCGAGCGGAGCATTGACGCTGGCCTGGATACCGGAACAGGACGTTGGCGGCAAAGACAATAAACGCAGTGACGAACTCCGGATTCGTGCCAGTAATCTGGAGCTGGCAGGCCTGGAGGGCGTACGCCCGCTGGCCGCGAAACTTTCACCTGCACTGGGTGATGTTTGGCGCTCCACACAACCGAGCGGCAAGATTAACACGCTGGCGCTGGATATCCCGCTTCAGGCGGCAGACAAGACCCGTTTTCAGGCATCGTGGAGCGATCTGGCCTGGAAGCAATGGAAATTATTACCGGGTGCGGAACACTTCTCCGGGACGCTTTCCGGCAGCGTAGAAAATGGTTTGCTTACCGCGTCGATGAAGCAGGCAAAGATGCCTTACGAAACGGTATTCCGCGCGCCACTGGAAATCGCCGACGGCCAGGCAACGATAAGCTGGCTGAACAATGACAAAGGTTTCCAGCTGGATGGGCGTAATATTGACGTTAAAGCCAAAGCCGTCCATGCGCGCGGCGGTTTTCGTTACCTGCAACCTGCTAACGATGAACCCTGGCTGGGTATTCTGGCTGGCATCAGTACCAATGATGGTTCACAAGCCTGGCGCTATTTCCCGGAAAACTTGATGGGTAAAGACCTGGTTGATTACTTAAGTGGCGCGATTCAGGGCGGTGAAGCGGATAACGCGACGCTGGTTTATGGTGGCAATCCGCAACTCTTCCCCTATAAACACAACGAAGGTCAGTTTGAAGTGCTGGTACCGCTGCGCAACGCGAAGTTTGCCTTCCAGCCGGACTGGCCTGCATTAACTAACCTTGATATTGAACTGGATTTTATTAACGACGGTTTATGGATGAAAACCGATGGCGTTAATTTGGGCGGCGTGCGCGCGAGTAATCTCACCGCAGTGATCCCTGACTACTCAAAAGAAAAACTGCTGATTGACGCTGACATTAAAGGCCCGGGTAAAGCCGTTGGCCCTTACTTTGATGAGACACCGCTGAAAGATTCTCTGGGTGCGACCCTGCAAGAACTCCAGCTCGACGGCGATGTGAATGCTCGCTTACATCTTGATATCCCGCTGAACGGCGAACTGGTAACCGCGAAAGGTGAAGTGACGCTGCGTAATAACAGTCTGTTTATCAAACCACTCGACAGCACCCTGAAAAATTTGAGCGGGAAATTCAGCTTTATCAATGGCGATCTGCAAAGTGAACCACTGACAGCAAGCTGGTTTAATCAGCCGTTGAACGTGGATTTTTCCACCAAAGAAGGGGCAAAAGCCTACCAGGTCGCGGTGAATCTCAACGGTAACTGGCAACCAGCGAAAACCGGCGTTCTGCCTGAAGCGGTGAACGAAGCATTAAGTGGCAGCGTGGCGTGGGATGGTAAAGTGGGCATTGATCTGCCTTATCATGCTGGCGCGACCTATAACGTAGAGCTAAACGGCGATTTGAAGAATGTGAGCAGTCACTTACCTTCACCGTTAGCCAAACCTGCGGGTGAACCACTGCCGGTAAACGTTAAGGTTGATGGCAATCTCAACAGCTTTGAGTTAACCGGACAGGCTGGTGCAGATAACCATTTCAATAGCCGCTGGTTGCTTGGTCAAAAGCTGACGCTCGACCGTGCTATTTGGGCGGCAGACAGTAAAACGCTCCCGCCGTTGCCGGAACAAAGTGGCGTTGAACTCAATATGCCGCCGATGAATGGTGCCGAGTGGCTGGCCCTGTTCCAGAAAGGCGCTGCGGAGAGTGTCGGTGGTGCAGCGAGTTTCCCACAACACATAACGTTACGTACGCCTATGTTGTCGCAGGGAAATCAGCAATGGAATAACCTGAGCATTGTTTCGCAACCGACGGCAAATGGCACCCTGGTTGAGGCGCAAGGGCGTGAAATCAACGCCACGCTGGCGATGCGTAATAACGCGCCGTGGCTGGCGAATATCAAATATCTTTATTACAACCCAAGCGTGCCGAAAACTCATGGTGACTCAACGAATTCATCACCTTTCCCGACAACGGAGCGCATTAGCTTCCGTGGCTGGCCGGACGCACAAATACGATGCGCAGAGTGCTGGTTCTGGGGGCAAAAATTCGGGCGCATTGACAGTGATATCACCATTTCTGGCAATACATTAACGCTGACTAATGGACTGATTGATACTGGTTTTTCGCGGCTCACTGCCGATGGTGAATGGGTTAACAATCCGGGAAATGAACGCACTTCGCTGAAAGGAAAACTGCGTGGGCAGAAAATTGATGCCGCCGCAGAATTTTTTGGTGTCACGACGCCCATACGCCAGTCGTCATTTAATGTGGATTACGATTTACACTGGCGCAAAGCACCCTGGCAACCAGATGAGGCGACGTTGAATGGCATCATTCATACTCAACTGGGCAAAGGCGAAATTACCGAAATCAATACCGGACATGCCGGGCAATTGCTGCGCTTATTGAGCGTAGATGCCCTGATGCGTAAGCTGCGTTTTGATTTCAGAGACACTTTTGGCGAAGGGTTCTATTTTGACTCCATTCGCAGCACCGCGTGGATTAAAGACGGCGTTATGCACACCGACGACACGCTGGTGGATGGCCTGGAAGCGGACATTGCTATGAAAGGGTCGGTAAATCTGGTACGTCGCGACCTGAATATGGAAGCGGTTGTCGCACCAGAGATTTCTGCGACGGTGGGTGTGGCTGCGGCCTTTGCGGTTAACCCCATTGTTGGCGCGGCAGTGTTTGCCGCCAGTAAAGTGCTGGGACCGCTGTGGAGCAAAGTCTCCATTTTGCGCTATCACATTTCGGGTCCGCTGGACGATCCGCAAATCAACGAAGTGTTGCGACAACCGCGTAAAGAAAAAGCGCAATGATTTGACGAGGGCGCGTAATTGCCCCAATCTCATAGGATAATCGTTGCCAAAGGCCAACGAGCCAGAACATAACCGTAGGCCGGACAGGGCGTTCACGCCGCATCCGGCAGCCGTAAAAAATCCTCTACTGCAGTAACTAACGAGTAGCAAAAACGATGAGTCTGAACCTAGTAAGTGAACAATTGCTAGCGGCGAACGGCCTGAAACATCAGGACTTGTTCGCGATCCTCGGTCAACTGGCCGAACGTCGCCTTGATTATGGCGATCTCTATTTTCAGTCGAGCTATCACGAATCCTGGGTTTTAGAAGACCGTATTATTAAAGATGGTTCTTACAACATCGATCAGGGCGTTGGCGTGCGTGCAATCAGTGGTGAAAAAACCGGATTTGCTTATGCTGACCAAATCAGCCTGCTGGCGCTGGAACAAAGTGCGCAAGCGGCGCGCACCATCGTCCGTGATAGTGGTGATGGCAAAGTACAGACGCTGGGCGCGGTAGAGCATAGCCCGTTGTATACCTCGGTAGATCCGCTGCAAAGCATGAGCCGTGAAGAGAAGCTGGATATCCTGCGTCGCGTCGATAAGGTTGCCCGCGAAGCGGACAAGCGCGTACAAGAAGTGACTGCCAGCCTCAGCGGCGTTTATGAATTAATTCTGGTTGCGGCCACCGACGGCACGCTGGCGGCGGATGTTCGTCCGCTGGTGCGTCTTTCCGTGAGCGTTCTGGTCGAAGAAGATGGCAAACGCGAACGCGGTGCCAGTGGCGGCGGCGGTCGTTTTGGTTATGAGTTCTTCCTTGCCGATCTCGACGGTGAAGTCCGTGCGGATGCATGGGCAAAAGAAGCTGTGCGTATGGCGCTGGTCAATCTTTCTGCCGTCGCCGCACCAGCAGGCACCATGCCGGTAGTACTTGGCGCAGGTTGGCCGGGCGTGCTGTTGCATGAAGCGGTGGGTCACGGTCTGGAAGGCGACTTCAACCGCCGTGGCACTTCAGTATTTAGTGGACAGGTCGGGGAGCTGGTGGCTTCAGAACTGTGTACCGTGGTTGATGACGGTACGATGGTCGATCGCCGTGGTTCGGTGGCGATTGATGACGAAGGTACGCCAGGCCAGTACAACGTGCTGATTGAGAACGGCATTCTGAAAGGCTACATGCAGGATAAACTCAACGCGCGTTTGATGGGGATGACGCCGACTGGCAACGGTCGCCGTGAATCCTACGCCCATCTGCCCATGCCGCGTATGACCAACACCTATATGCTGCCGGGTAAATCGACCCCGCAGGAAATTATTGAATCCGTTGAGTACGGTATCTATGCACCGAACTTTGGTGGCGGTCAGGTGGATATCACCTCCGGCAAATTCGTTTTCTCCACTTCAGAAGCGTATCTGATTGAAAACGGTAAAGTAACGAAGCCGGTGAAAGGCGCAACGTTGATTGGTTCCGGTATCGAAACCATGCAGCAGATTTCGATGGTTGGCAACGACCTGAAACTGGATAACGGCGTGGGTGTCTGCGGTAAAGAAGGGCAAAGTTTGCCGGTTGGCGTGGGCCAGCCAACGCTGAAAGTTGATAACCTGACTGTTGGCGGTACTGCGTAATAATTTCAGTATTTTCAGAAGGATAATTAATCCTTCTCCGTGTACGAACGGTCCCCTCGCCCCTCTGGGGTTAGGGTGAGGGGAACCCGTTGGCACAGGTTTGTACTACGTAACAGTACAATATTAATTACTTCTCTTTCCCGCGCCCGTGCATCTCCTGAAACAATTTACCGACCTCAACAAAATAATCCGTCAGCGAGTTGATCACGACCTGTACCTTCAGCGGTAGCTTATCTTTTTCGGTATACAACGCATAAACCGGGCGTGGATCTGACTGGTAACGCGGCAGCAGGATCTCCAGTTCCCCGCGATTGATCTCGTTGATCACCCACATCAGCGGCACGTAGGCGATCCCGGCACCCGCCGTCAGCCAGCGCACCAGCGTCATCGGATCATTAGTCACAAATCTTCCTTGTGGGATCAGGCGAGTCGAGATCCCTTCCGGTGCGATCAGTTCAAATTCATTGTCGGGCCGCACGCTGTATTCAAGCCATGAATGACTACTCAAATCGGCGGGTTTTTCCGGTATGCCGTATTGTGTGAGATAGCTTTTCGCGGCGCAGACCACCATCGGCATCGCGCCCAGACGGCGGGAAAACAGGCTGGAATCCTGCAACGCGCCGACGCGGATCACCACATCCAGACCATCGGCAATCAGGTCGGGGGCAGGAATTCCGGTAACCAGATTGACGCTCAAACCTGGGTATTCTTTCAGCATTTTTGCTGTCAGCCCGGCGAGAACATTTTGTGCCATAGTTGAAGAACAGCCAATGCGCAGCGTCCCGATGGGGGTGTTATTGAAGGCATACAGTTGCTCATGAACATCCTGCACTTCATGGAGCATCCGACGGCAGCCCTGGTAGTAAATTCTACCGGCTTCGGTCAGGCCAATGCTGCGTGTGCTACGGTTTAACAGCTTTACCTGCAACTCATCTTCCAGTTTTGACACCGTCTGACTGATGGACGAAACGCTCATCTGTAGCTGTCTGGCGGCGGCGGTAAAAGAGCCAAATTCAACTACTTTGGCAAACACCGACATGCGTTTTAGTCGTTCCATTATTCACTCTGACTTAAAAGTGATTTAGATCACATAATATAGATAACAGCATAACAGTTACGCTAATATATTAAATATCAATCTACAGCAATGTTGCTCTCGCCCGGCTTTCCATGTCCTTCTCTGCGGCGACAGATGCTGAAAATAATAACGCCTGCTCTCTCTATACAACCAAGGTCAACATGAGTCTGTTTCCCGTTATCGTGGTGTTTGGGCTGTCCTTCCCACCGATATTTTTCGAATTGCTTTTATCACTGGCGATTTTCTGGCTGGTGCGCCGGGTACTTGTGCCAACAGGTATCTACGACTTTGTCTGGCATCCGGCGTTGTTCAACACCGCGCTCTATTGCTGCTTGTTTTATTTGATATCGCGACTGTTCGTTTGAGGTTGAAGTGAAAACACTAATAAGAAAATTCTCCCGTACGGCCATCACGGTCGTATTAGTCATTCTGGCCTTCATCGCAATTTTTAATGCCTGGGTCTATTACACCGAATCCCCCTGGACGCGTGACGCGCGCTTTAGCGCTGACGTCGTTGCGATCGCGCCGGACGTTTCTGGACTTATCACCCAGGTGAATGTTCATGATAACCAGCTGGTGAAAAAAGGACAGGTACTGTTCACCATCGACCAGCCGCGTTATCAAAAGGCGCTTGAGGAAGCGCAAGCCGATGTTGCTTATTATCAGGTACTGGCACAGGAGAAACGCCAGGAGGCCGGACGTCGTAACCGTCTCGGTGTGCAGGCGATGTCTCGCGAAGAGATCGACCAGGCCAACAACGTACTACAAACAGTTCTGCATCAGTTAGCGAAAGCGCAGGCGACCCGCGATCTGGCAAAACTGGATCTTGAACGTACAGTCATCCGCGCGCCAGCAGATGGCTGGGTGACCAACCTCAACGTCTATACCGGTGAGTTTATTACTCGTGGATCAACGGCGGTTGCGCTGGTGAAACAGGACTCCTTCTATGTACTGGCCTATATGGAAGAAACCAAGCTGGAAGGAGTGCGCCCTGGGTATCGTGCAGAGATCACGCCGCTTGGCAGTAACAAAGTGCTGAAAGGGACTGTTGATAGTGTTGCCGCAGGGGTCACCAACGCCAGCAGCACGCGTGACGACAAAGGGATGGCGACCATCGACTCTAACCTTGAATGGGTACGTTTGGCGCAACGTGTTCCGGTACGTATTCGTCTCGACAACCAGCAAGAGAACATCTGGCCTGCGGGCACCACTGCTACGGTGGTAGTCACTGGCAAACAAGATCGCGACGAAAGTCAGGATTCGTTCTTCCGTAAAATGGCTCATCGCCTGCGTGAGTTTGGTTAATCACGATGGGTATTTTCTCCATTGCTAATCAACATATTCGCTTTGCGGTAAAACTGGCGACCGCCATTGTACTGGCGCTGTTTGTTGGCTTTCACTTCCAGCTGGAAACGCCACGCTGGGCGGTACTGACAGCAGCGATTGTTGCCGCCGGTCCGGCCTTTGCTGCGGGAGGTGAACCGTACTCTGGCGCGATACGCTATCGTGGCTTTTTGCGCATCATCGGCACATTTATTGGCTGTATTGCTGGACTGGTGATCATCATTGCGATGATCCGCGCACCATTATTGATGATTCTGGTGTGCTGTATCTGGGCCGGTTTTTGTACCTGGATATCCTCGCTGGTACGAATAGAAAACTCGTATGCGTGGGGGCTGGCCGGTTATACCGCGCTGATCATTGTGATCACTATTCAGCCGGAACCATTGCTTACGCCGCAGTTTGCCGTCGAACGTTGTAGCGAGATCGTTATCGGTATTGTGTGTGCAATTATGGCGGATTTGCTCTTTTCTCCGCGATCGATCAAACAAGAAGTGGATCGAGAGCTGGAAAGTTTGCTGGTTGCGCAATATCAATTAATGCAACTCTGTATCAAGCATGGCGATGGTGAAGTTGTCGATAAAGCCTGGGGCGATCTGGTGCGACGAACTACGGCGTTACAAGGTATGCGCAGCAACCTGAATATGGAATCTTCCCGCTGGGCGCGGGCCAATCGACGTTTAAAAGCGATCAATACGCTATCGCTGACGCTGATTACACAATCCTGCGAAACTTATCTTATTCAGAATACGCGCCCGGAATTGATCACTGATACTTTCCGCGAATTTTTTGACACGCCGGTAGAAACCGCGCAGGACGTCCACAAGCAGCTCAAACGCCTGCGGAGAGTTATCGCCTGGACTGGGGAACGGGAAACGCCTGTCACCATTTATAGCTGGGTCGCGGCGGCAACGCGTTATCAGCTTCTCAAGCGCGGCGTTATCAGTAACACAAAAATCAACGCCACCGAAGAAGAGATCCTGCAAGGCGAACCGGAAGTCAAAGTAGAGTCAGCCGAACGTCATCATGCGATGGTTAACTTCTGGCGAACCACACTTTCCTGCATTCTGGGGACGCTTTTCTGGCTGTGGACGGGCTGGACTTCAGGCAGTGGTGCAATGGTGATGATTGCGGTAGTGACGTCACTGGCAATGCGTTTGCCGAATCCACGCATGGTGGCGATCGACTTTATCTATGGGACGCTGGCGGCGCTGCCGTTAGGGCTGCTCTACTTTTTGGTGATTATCCCTAATACCCAACAAAGCATGTTATTGCTGTGTATTAGCCTGGCAGTGCTGGGATTTTTCCTCGGTATAGAAGTACAGAAACGGCGACTGGGCTCGATGGGGGCGCTGGCCAGCACCATAAATATTATCGTGCTGGATAACCCGATGACTTTCCATTTCAGTCAGTTTCTCGACAGCGCATTAGGGCAAATCGTCGGCTGTGTGCTCGCGTTCACCGTTATTTTGCTGGTGCGGGATAAATCGCGCGACAGGACTGGACGTGTACTGCTTAATCAGTTTGTTTCTGCCGCTGTTTCCGCGATGACTACCAATGTGGCACGTCGTAAAGAGAATCACCTCCCGGCACTTTATCAGCAGCTGTTTTTGCTGATGAATAAGTTCCCAGGGGATTTGCCGAAATTTCGCCTGGCGCTGACGATGATTATCGCGCACCAGCGCCTGCGTGATGCGCCGATCCCGGTTAACGAGGATTTATCGGCGTTTCACCGACAAATGCGCCGCACAGCAGACCATGTGATATCTGCCCGTAGCGATGATAAACGTCGTCGGTACTTTGGCCAGTTGCTGGAAGAACTTGAAATCTACCAGGAAAAGCTACGCATCTGGCAAGCGCCACCGCAGGTGACGGAACCAGTACATCGGCTTACGGGTATGCTCCATAAGTATCAACATGCGTTGACCGATAGTTAAGTCAAAACCGACGCCAAAAGCGTCGGTTTTTTCATGGCTATACTTAGCAATGAACGGCAGAACTCGCCGCGAAACGTGACGGTGGCAACAGATGAATATTTATACCTTTGATTTTGATGAGATTGAGAGTCAGGAGGATTTTTATCGCGACTTTAGCCAAACCTTTGGTCTGGCAAAAGATAAAGTACGCGATCTCGACTCTCTATGGGATGTGTTAATGAACGATGTCCTGCCGCTACCACTTGAGATTGAATTTGTTCATCTGGGAGAGAAAACACGTCGCCGTTTTGGCGCGTTAATATTGCTGTTTGATGAGGCAGAGGAAGAGCTGGAAGGGCATTTGCGTTTTAATGTTCGTCATTAGCGCAAAAAAAAAGCCCCCGAACCGGGGGCAATATCGTCGGACAAGACGATGAGGGTTTATTTGTACAGTTCAGCCGTAGCGTGCCAGGTGTCACCGCTACGAGCTTCCGTAATCTGGTAGGCCGTTGCGCCTTTCTCTTCTGCTTTTTTGTTCAGCATTTCACGCATATCCATTGGCGAAGACGCCACACCACTTACGGATACGGTCCCGATTGCTTCACGATTTTGTGCTTGTGCAGCATCAATGGAGTCGGCAGCGAATGCACCGAAAGAGAGAACAGAAAGTACGCTTAATGCAGCAACAGTGGTTTTGATTTTCATGATTTTTACCTCGACATAATCTTTTAGCTGGGCCTTTGTTTCGTGACCCATATCACAAAATCAAGTATACACTAATTATTGAACTAATTAATACCACGCTAACTGTTTCAGTTGATACTAAGTGTTAAAAATGTGAATTTTAATAACAAAAAAGAATTAAAAACACGGTTATTTATTTTTAATTCTAGTATTTTCAATTAGATAATGAATTTTGCATAATGTGCTTTTTTTTACCGTATGTATTCATTGTGTGAATGACATGTCGCAGTAAAACGCACTATTCGTTAAATCAATCGCAGGGGAAAGCAGGGGGTTGAGAGGGATAAGCAACATTTTCCCCGCCGCCAGAAGCGACGGGGCAGAGATTAAAGCTCCTGGTCGAACAGCTCTAAAATCGCTTCGTACAGGTCTTTGACGGTGAAACCGTTAGCAGGGGTGGTAAAGATGGTGTCATCGCCAGCGATGGTGCCCAGAATACCTTCTGCTTTGCCCAGTGAATCCAGCAGGCGAGCAATTAACTGCGCCGCGCCAGGGCTGGTATGAATCACGACAACTGCATCGTTGTAGTCGATATCCAGCACCAGATTTTTCAATGGACTGGAGGTGGTTGGTACACCCAGTTCAGCTGGCAGGCAGTAAACCATTTCCATTTTGGCATTGCGTGTACGTACAGCACCAAACTTGGTCAACATCCGCGAGACTTTAGACTGATTAATATTGTCAAAGCCTTGCTCCTGCAACGCGGCGACGATTTCGCCCTGGGAGCTAAATTTCTCTTCTTTAAGTAATGCTTTAAATGCTTTAACTAGTTCTTCTTGCTTAGCCGAGCTTCGCATAAGTCACCCGATATGGTGGTTGATACAACATTATTGTGCATACAGATGAATTTTTATGCAAACAGTCAGCCCTGAAGAAGGCTGAAATAATGTTATGAAAGAGCGGGATTTTATCAAATTTCGTTATTGAGAAACATGCCTGCGTCACGGCATGCAAATTCTGCTTAAAAGTAAATTAATTGTTATCAAATTGATGTTGTTTTGGCTGAACGGTAGGGTATATTGTCACCACCTGTTGGAATGTTGCGCTAATGCATAAGCGACTGTTAATTACGTAAGTTAGGTTCCTGATTACGGCAATTAAATGCATAAACGCTAAACTTGCGTGACTACACATTCTTGAGATGTGGTCATTGTAAACGGCAATTTTGTGGATTAAGGTCGCGGCAGCGGAGCAACATATCTTAGTTTATCAATATAATAAGGAGTTTAGGATGAAAGTCGCAGTCCTCGGCGCTGCTGGCGGTATTGGCCAGGCGCTTGCACTACTGTTAAAAACCCAACTGCCTTCAGGTTCAGAACTCTCTCTGTATGATATCGCTCCAGTGACTCCCGGTGTGGCTGTCGATCTGAGCCATATCCCTACTGCTGTGAAAATCAAAGGTTTTTCTGGTGAAGATGCGACTCCGGCGCTGGAAGGCGCAGATGTCGTTCTTATCTCTGCAGGTGTAGCGCGTAAACCGGGTATGGATCGTTCCGACCTGTTTAACGTTAACGCCGGCATCGTGAAAAATCTGGTACAGCAAGTTGCGAAAACCTGCCCAAAAGCGTGCATTGGTATTATCACTAACCCGGTTAACACCACAGTTGCGATTGCTGCTGAAGTGCTGAAAAAAGCCGGTGTTTATGACAAAAACAAACTGTTCGGCGTTACCACGCTGGATATCATTCGTTCCAACACCTTTGTTGCGGAACTGAAAGGCAAACAGCCAGGCGAAGTTGAAGTGCCGGTTATTGGCGGTCACTCTGGTGTTACCATTCTGCCGCTGCTGTCACAGGTTCCTGGCGTTAGTTTTACCGAGCAGGAAGTGGCTGATCTGACCAAACGTATCCAGAACGCGGGTACTGAGGTGGTTGAAGCGAAAGCCGGTGGCGGGTCTGCAACCCTGTCTATGGGTCAGGCAGCTGCACGTTTTGGCCTGTCTCTGGTTCGCGCACTGCAAGGTGAACAAGGCGTTGTCGAATGTGCCTACGTTGAAGGCGACGGTCAGTACGCACGTTTCTTCTCTCAACCGCTGCTGCTGGGTAAAAACGGCGTGGAAGAGCGTAAATCTATCGGCACTCTGAGCGCATTTGAACAGAACGCGCTGGAAGGTATGCTGGATACGCTGAAGAAAGATATCGCCCTGGGTGAAGAGTTCGTTAATAAGTAATTGATTAGCGGATAATAAAAAACCGGAGCACAGACTCCGGTTTTTTGTTTTGAGCGCACGACTTAATTGGTTGCCGGATATTCCTGAATGGTGACCTGCAGCGTTAACTGCTTATCATCACGCATCACTACAACCGGGATCACCGAGCCAGGGCGAATTTCCGCCACCTGATCCATCGTCTCCAGAGCAGAGATGGCCGGTTTGTTATCCACCGAAATAATCAAATCATTGACCTGAATACCCGCATTCGCCGCCGGGCCGTCAGGTGACACTTCATTAACCACGATCCCTTGCAGTTGATCTATACCACCGCCCTGCGCGTGCAGTGGTGCGATCTCACGTCCGCCGATACCAATGTAGCCGCGGATCACGCGACCATCGCGGATCAGTTTATCCATAATTTTGGTTGCTAACTGGAAAGGAATCGCAAAGCCGATACCTTCCGGCGTTTCGCCATCGTTACTCTTATCAAACGACAGCGTGTTAATGCCCATCAGTTCGCCCAGCGAGTTCACCAGCGCGCCGCCAGAGTTACCGTGGTTAATGGAAGCATCTGTTTGCAGGAAGTTTTGCCGCCCGGTCGGGTTCAGACCGATTCGACCCGTGGCACTAATAATCCCCTGGGTAATGGTCTGCCCGAGGTTGTACGGGTTACCGATCGCCAGTACCACGTCGCCAATGTGCGGTACGCGACGTGCATTGATTGGAATGGTAGGTAAACCGCCAGTGGCATTAATTTTAAGTACCGCCAGATCGGTTAGAGAGTCAGATCCCACCAGCAATGCTTCAAATACACGTCCATCCTGTAAGGCGACGATGATCTGATCGGCGTCGTTGATGACGTGTTTATTGGTGATGATATAACCGCGTTGATCCATGATTACACCGGATCCCAGGGTGCGGATCTCAAGCTGGTTGTGAGAGTTGGTGTTCAAACCACGGTTGTAAACGTTAACCACCGCTGGCGCGGCGCGGCGAACCGCCAGATTATAGCTGGCAGGCGTCTCATCGGTACTGTCAAATTGCGGAGTGGAAAGCGGGTTAAGGCTGCGCAGCGAAGGCATGGCAACCAGCAGAATAGCGCCGACAATTAATCCAATCGCAACGGAACGTAAGAGCTTCACAAACATGATGGAGGCGTCATTAAAAAAGGGAACGGCAGCAGCATACCACGAGTTAACCGGACATCACACGTCAGCCTGATGCCCGGTTTACGACATTAACGCATCAGCAGATAGATGCTTTCATTGCCGCGTACAATTTGCAGGGCAATGATGGCCGGTTTTGCCGCCAGCACTTTACGCATTTCAGCAATCGAGTTCACCCGATCGCGGTTGACGCCAATGATCACATCGTCTTTTTGCAAGCCAGCCTGAGCAGCTGGGCTTCCTTTGACAACCTCATCGATCTTAATACCTTTGCCACCATCTTTTAGCTGACCATCGCTCAACGTTGCACCTTCCAGCGCTGGCGTGATCATTTCAGCGCTGGCCGACGAAGAGGTGCTGGTATCAAGCGTCACTTCTACTTCCAGTGGTTTGCCGTTACGCAGCAGGCCAAGCTTCACTTTCGTGCCCGGCTCGGTGGTTGCGATACGAGAGCGCAACTCAGCAAAGCTATTCAGCGGTTTGCCGTTGAGGCTGGTAATAATATCGCCCGCTTTGACGCCCGCTTTTGCCGAGCCAGAACCTGGCAACACTTCGCTGACAAACGCGCCACGCTGCACGTCAAGGTTGAAGGCTTTGGCGATATCGGCACTCATCTCGGTGCCTTTGATGCCTAACAAACCGCGTTTGATTTCACCAAAGTCGATAAGCTGCTGCGCCAGTGTTCGCGCCATATTACTGGGGATGGCAAATCCAATCCCGACGCTCCCGCCACCAGGCGCAAGGATTGCCGTGTTGATGCCAATTAACTCGCCGTTAAGGTTTAACAGTGCACCGCCGGAGTTACCGCGGTTAATGGAAGCATCTGTCTGGATAAAGTTTTCAAGACCTTCAAGATTCAACCCGCTGCGGCCTAATGCGGAAACAATGCCAGAGGTGGCGGTTTGCCCAAGGCCAAATGGGTTACCGACCGCCACGGCAAAATCACCGACGCGCAATTTATCGGAGTCGGCAATAGCGATTTGCGTTAATTTGCTCGGGTTTTGAATTTGCAACAGGGCGATATCGCTCTGGTCATCGCTACCAATCAGTTTTGCATCAAACTCGCGCCCATCATTGAGCTGAATACTGATTTTCTGTGCCTGATTAATCACATGGTTGTTGGTCAGCACATAGCCTTTACTGGCGTTGATGATGACACCGGAGCCTAAACCTTCGAAGGGTTGTGCAGGTTGATCCGGTAAATCATCACCAAAAAACTTTTTGAATTCTTCCGGGATTTTCTGTCCCTGACTGGCCGTTCCTTCCACCCGTACGCTCACCACTGCCGGAAGCACTTTTTCCAGCATTGGGGCCAGACTGGGGAGAGGGGCCTGATCGGCAACCTGGCCTGGAATCGACGCAACGGCCTGAAATGACGCCGAGAGAGTTAACCCGACACTTAACGCTAATGCACTCAACAGCTGGGTTTGTTTTTTCATTATTCCTGCTCTCGTACCTGAATGATAAGAAAAGAGATTCAAAACAGTTTGATGTTATTGAATTTTCAGACGGCTAACAATGAGACACCAGATTAAATGATAGTCGGGGAGGGAGAGAAGAGGAGGGCGCAATGGCTGCGCCCGAAAAATAAATTAGTCGCGCTTCGCGCCAGTACGCAGCAGGCCGGATGCGCCTTCAGAATAGTCGCGAGGCATTTGCACCGGTGCCTGATCGTTGCTGGCTTCAGACTCTGCCAGACGATTACGGAACGGGTTTGCTTCAGCAGACAGTTCCGGCAGCAGGCTGCTGGAGCTTTTCGCCATGTGTTGATACAGCTGGCGATAGTCGTGCGCCATGGTATCCAGTAATTCCGCGCTGCGGGCAAAGTGGCTAACCAGCTCTTCGCGATACTCGTCCAGTTCAGCTTTATTCTTTTCCAGTTCGTACTGCAACGCCTGTTGCTGGCGTAGTTTACGATTACCAAAACGCATGGCCACAGCACCAATAATGATGCCGACGACTAACCCAATTAGCGCATATTCCCAGGTCATGAACATCTCCCGTTGTCTTTTGTTTCCGTAGGGTGTTGGCTTCAGGCTCCATGCCTGCGGCTGATTATGCCACTATAACCGTTAATTCCACAGAAGTGGAATCCCGACTGCATATCGCGTAGTGTAGAACGGCCTTTTTTTCGTCAACCGTGAACAACGGCGCACCGATTATTCAAGGAATAACAATAAGATCATGCAAAGCATTACCCCAACATCGCAATACCTGAAGGCGCTCAATGAAGGCAGCCATCAACCCGACGACGTTCAAAAAGAGGCCGTCAGCCGCCTGGAAATTATTTATCAGGAACTCATCAATAGCACGCCACCAGCCCCCAGGACGAGTGGGCTAATGGCGCGGGTCGGTAAGCTGTGGGGTAAACGCGAAGACACAAAGCATACGCCAGTGCGTGGCTTATATATGTGGGGCGGGGTAGGACGCGGGAAAACCTGGCTGATGGACCTTTTCTATCAAAGCCTGCCGGGAGAGCGGAAACAGCGTCTGCACTTTCACCGGTTTATGCTGCGGGTACATGAAGAGCTAACTGCTTTGCAGGGGCAGACCGATCCGCTGGAAATTATTGCCGATCGCTTTAAAGCAGAAACTGACGTGCTCTGTTTTGACGAATTTTTTGTTTCTGATATTACCGATGCCATGCTACTTGGCGGTCTGATGAAAGCCCTGTTCGCCCGAGGTATTACCCTGGTAGCGACGTCAAATATTCCGCCGGACGAACTTTATCGAAATGGCCTACAACGTGCGCGTTTTTTGCCTGCAATCGATGCCATTAAACAGCATTGTGATGTAATGAACGTGGACGCTGGTGTTGATTATCGACTGCGTACACTCACTCAGGCGCATCTGTGGCTTTCGCCCCTCAACGATGAAACCCGGGCGCAAATGGATAAACTATGGTTGGCGCTGGCGGGGGCGAAACGAGAAAATTCACCGACATTAGAAATCAACCATCGGCCATTGGCGACAATGGGCGTCGAGAACCAGACGCTGGCGGTCTCTTTTACTACGCTGTGCGTCGACGCCCGCAGTCAGCATGACTATATTGCGCTCTCACGCCTCTTTCACACGGTCATGTTGTTTGATGTACCAGTTATGACGCGGTTGATGGAGAGCGAAGCGCGGCGCTTTATTGCGCTGGTGGATGAGTTTTACGAGCGCCATGTCAAATTAGTGGTGAGTGCAGAAGTGCCGCTATATGACATTTATCAGGGCGAGCGGCTGAAATTTGAGTTCCAGCGTTGCCTGTCACGTCTGCAAGAGATGCAAAGCGAAGAGTATCTGAAGCGCGAGCATTTAGCGGGTTAAAACCTGCCACAAATCACAAAAAGGGGTCGATCTTTGACCCCGACTTCTCTATAATCCTGCGACCCCACGTTACAAGAAAGTTTTTTTCCCAAAACTTTTTGTGTGCTGGCATAGGCTATTCGAAGGGGTAGGTTTGCCGGACTTTGTCGTGTGAACCTCAACAATTGAAGACGTTTGGGTGTTCACCAACGTGTAACTATTTATTGGGTAAGCTTTTAATGAAAACTTTTACAGCTAAACCAGAAACCGTAAAACGCGACTGGTATGTTGTTGACGCGACCGGTAAAACTCTGGGCCGTCTGGCTACTGAACTGGCTCGTCGCCTGCGCGGTAAGCACAAAGCGGAATACACTCCGCACGTAGATACCGGTGATTACATCATCGTTCTGAACGCTGACAAAGTTGCTGTAACCGGCAACAAGCGTACTGACAAAGTGTACTATCACCACACCGGCCACATCGGTGGTATCAAACAAGCGACCTTTGAAGAGATGATTGCTCGCCGTCCTGAGCGTGTGATTGAAATCGCGGTTAAAGGCATGTTGCCAAAAGGCCCGCTGGGTCGTGCTATGTTCCGTAAACTGAAAGTTTACGCGGGTAACGAGCACAACCACGCGGCACAGCAACCGCAAGTTCTTGACATCTAATCGGGATTATAGGCAATGGCTGAAAATCAATACTACGGCACTGGTCGCCGCAAAAGTTCCGCAGCTCGCGTTTTCATCAAACCGGGCAACGGTAAAATCGTAATCAACCAACGTTCTCTGGAACAGTACTTCGGTCGTGAAACTGCCCGCATGGTAGTTCGTCAGCCGCTGGAACTGGTCGACATGGTTGAGAAACTGGACCTGTACATCACCGTTAAAGGTGGTGGTATCTCTGGTCAGGCTGGTGCGATCCGTCACGGTATCACCCGCGCTCTGATGGAATACGACGAGTCCCTGCGTTCTGAACTGCGTAAAGCTGGCTTCGTTACTCGTGACGCTCGTCAGGTTGAACGTAAGAAAGTCGGTCTGCGTAAAGCACGTCGTCGTCCGCAGTTCTCCAAACGTTAATTGGCTTCTGCTCCGGCAGAAAACAATTTGCGAAAAAACCCGCTTCGGCGGGTTTTTTTATGGCCTAAGTCCGAATCCAGCCTCTTTTCCTTCTCACTACAGCATTATTCTCTGTAAACGGTATTTTCCTCGCACTATAGAAAAGGATATCGCGATGGGATTTTTTAATACATTGTTTAATAAGAAAGAATCATTAACGCTGTCGAATAAATGGGAATTCTTTATTACCACGGTGGAAGATAATGTAACGGGCATACGTGTAGATATTGGCGCAATTGAGGACGAAAAATTTGATCGTCTTATCCACACATGGTTTTTACGTGTCCGTTATACTCACTGTTATGAAAACGGTTTTCCGCAACCTGATGAAACACAGCGTTTAAATCGTATTGAGGACTGGCTTGAGGCGCAGGGTAAAACACTACCGATCTGGCTAGTGGGTGTGGTCACGCAACAAGGTTCACGCGATTTTGTTTTCCAGTCAGAAAAAGACCTGGACTGGGAAAAGACATTGGATAAATTGTTGGCAGGTGGCCCGGAGCTCGCTTGCAGCTTTAATGAGAGTAAAAACGACCACGGAAATTACTACCGCCAGTTTTTGTATCCAACCAAATACGACTGGAACTGGATACACGATTCCCGAGTATGCCGCGGGTTACTGGAGTATGGTGACGATTTGACTCTCCCACGCACCATCGATTATTACGCGACATTGCCGACAGAAACTGCGGCCCACGCCTTTGTGGAGGACGTGACGAAATTGCCATATGGCATCACGCTGGTGAGCATTCGGATGAACGACCAACAACCGGAGTATATGGCGTCATTGATTAACACTGATGCTCCGGAACAATGGCATATGACCGATATCACATGTCAGCTTACCGATTTGGCGGAAAAGCATGGAGGTAGTTTTGATGGCTGGGGCGCACCGATAGCAACGGCATAAAGGTTTAAAACAACATTCCCGGTGGGGGATTAAGTCAACTATTTCAGACTAAAGCGCATCTCTTTTTCCCCATTTCCGGCATCGACTCACCACAAAGGTCGCAAAATCTGGTAAACTATCATCCAATTTTCTGCCCAAATGTCGGGTATTGCTCATTTTTTGTTTGATTTTCGAACAAAGAGAGTCGTTCCTTACTGGGTAACACAACTTCTGACTGGCCACCTGGTGGCTGGTAGCAGTAAAAATTCTGACTATACCTGGAGGTTTTCATGGCTGTCGCTGCCAACAAACGTTCGGTAATGACGCTGTTTTCCGGTCCTACTGACATCTATAGCCATCAGGTCCGCATTGTGCTGGCTGAGAAAGGTGTAAGTTTCGAGATCGAACACGTGGAAAAGGACAATCCGCCTCAGGATCTGATTGACCTCAACCCGAATCAGAGCGTTCCGACCCTGGTGGATCGTGAGCTGACCCTGTGGGAATCTCGCATCATTATGGAATATCTGGATGAGCGTTTCCCGCATCCGCCACTGATGCCTGTTTACCCGGTAGCTCGCGGTGAAAGCCGTCTGTACATGCATCGCATCGAAAAAGACTGGTACACGCTGATGAACACCATCATCAACGGTTCAGCTTCTGAAGCAGATGCCGCACGTAAGCAACTGCGCGAAGAACTGCTGGCGATTGCGCCGGTCTTCGGTCAGAAGCCGTACTTCCTGAGCGATGAGTTCAGCCTGGTCGATTGCTACCTTGCTCCGCTGCTGTGGCGTTTGCCGCAACTGGGCATCGAGTTCAGCGGCCCGGGTGCGAAAGAGCTGAAAGGCTATATGACCCGCGTCTTTGAGCGTGACTCTTTCCTTGCTTCTTTAACTGAAGCTGAACGTGAAATGCGTCTGGGCCGGAGTTAATCTGTATGGATTTGTCACAGCTAACACCACGTCGTCCCTATCTGCTGCGTGCATTCTATGAGTGGTTGCTGGATAACCAGCTCACGCCGCACCTGGTGGTGGATGTGACGCTCCCTGGCGTGCAGGTTCCTATGGAATATGCGCGTGACGGGCAAATCGTACTCAACATTGCGCCGCGAGCTGTCGGCAATCTGGAACTGGCGAATGATGAGGTGCGCTTTAACGCGCGCTTTGGTGGCATTCCGCGTCAGGTTTCTGTGCCGCTGGCTGCCGTGCTGGCTATCTACGCCCGTGAAAATGGCGCAGGCACGATGTTTGAACCTGAAGCTGCCTACGATGAAGATGCCAGCATCATGAATGATGAAGAGGCATCGGCAGACAACGAAACCGTTATGTCGGTTATTGATGGCGACAAGCCAGATCACGATGATGACACTCATCCTGACGATGAACCACCGCAGCCACCACGCGGTGGTCGACCAGCATTACGCGTTGTGAAGTAATACTAAAACAGGCCCTGGCGGCCTGTTTTGTCTTTTTAATCGCTTAATAAAATAGCGTGATAGTGGCAATCATATTCACCACGAAACCGACTGCCATGGGGATCGCTGTCCGCTTCACTACCGCAAAAGGCGAAACGCCTGCAATTCCTGACGTAACGACCACCACCGCAGTAATCGGCGAAACAGCGCGCGCTAGCGTCGTGGCAAAATGCATTGGCATAATCATTACAACCGCTGGTACATGTAGTCCGGCTGCGATATTCGGAATAAGACTGGCAAATGACATAAACGGCGCATTGCCTGAGCCCATCACAATGGCACAAATGGCAATGACCAGCGCCATAATAATCATCACGCCAATACCGCCCAGACCAGAATGCTCCGCCCCCCTGATAACCGCATCGACAGTGCCAATCGTCGTTAAGCCTTTCGCAAATATTTCACCCGCGACCACCAGCGTTACCACGTTGGCAAACTGCGTACCCATGCCGTCAAAAAACGCCTGCACATCGTCCATTGTTTCGCGCAAGTTATGCTTGCGGAAGAACTCAACAAACATCGTCACCGTCAAACTCAGTAACATCACCACCACCAGATGCAGTTCTGACTGCATCAGCCCGACGTGGGCAAGGAACAGCGAGCCGAGCATCAGGATTAACGGCATCACCGGTAAAATGGCGTAATAGAGCGGCGGGACATTATCGAGAGCTTTTTGCTCTGCCTGTTCGTGATTGATATGTTTATCTTTTTTGTCGAAAGCGCGTTGCACGAAAAAGTGGGAGATCGCCACCGAGATAATGACGCAAGAGGCGACCGGAAGCTGGTAGTGGAAGAAGTAAGTGGCAATTTTCATTCCTGCGACCTGGGCAGCAAAAATGGAGTTCGTTTCCAGAATCCCCCACTCAATGGACATGGTGGTTGCGATAACCGCCACCGCAGAGAGACGACTTACTCCCAGACTCACCAGCGTCGGAAATAAGGTGACCATCAGCAACATACCCAGACCGGAGGCGCTGGTAATAAACTGCGCCATGATTTGGCCGATGACGTAAGTTGCCGACAGAATAATATACGGCGAGCGAATGAGTTTTAACGGGCGGCTTAACAAGCTCACCATCGCGCGACTTGCCCCTATGCGCTCCATATAGCGGGCATAACCGCCCACTGCCATAATCGACAGCCCCAATCCGGCAATGCGGTTGGACAGCATGCGCAGGATTTCATTATAAATATCGACGATCAAGTAGCCGCTGCTTTTGGCGGGATCGAGCACACCACCGAACCCTAACCAGACACCGCACATCATCAGGAAGATACCTGCGGCAGCCAGCACCACCTGAGGTTTGTAGTTTTTCAGGATCAAATAGCCCATCGTAATTAATACGATGACAGATATAATTATGCCGAACATTGTTGAACTCCGTGTCAAAAGAAAACGGTCAATCCCATAAACGGCAGATTGAAAACAATGATGTTATATTTTTTGCAAGGCTATTTATGGTGCGGATGTCGTGTTTTTAATTGTAGATGAGGTGATTTTTCATTAAAAAATATGCGCTTATGATTATTTTGTAAGAACACATTCATAATATTCATAATACTTGTTAATAGTCTTATGAATAATTCAATCGGGATGTTTTTATCTGCGTTACATTAATTTTTCGCAATAGTTAATTATTCAGTTAATTATAGTAATGATGAGGCACAAAGAGAAAACCCCGCCATTTCCCCCTACTTTCAATCCTGTGATAGGATGTCACTGATGATGTTAATCACACTGACCTTACAGAATGGGCCTTATGAACGCATTTGATTCGCAAACCGAAGATTCTTCACCTGTAATTGGCCGCAACTTACGCAGCCGCCCGCTGGCGCGTAAAAAACTCTCCGAAATGGTGGAAGAAGAGCTGGAACAGATGATCCGCCGTCGTGAATTTGGCGAAGGTGAACAATTACCGTCTGAACGCGAACTGATGGCGTTCTTTAACGTCGGGCGTCCTTCGGTGCGTGAAGCGCTGGCAGCGTTAAAACGCAAAGGTCTGGTGCAGATAAACAACGGCGAACGCGCTCGCGTCTCACGTCCTTCTGCGGACACCATCATCGGCGAGCTTTCCGGCATGGCGAAAGATTTCCTTTCTCATCCTGGCGGGATTGCCCATTTCGAACAATTACGTCTGTTCTTTGAATCCAGCCTGGTGCGCTATGCGGCTGAACACGCTACCGATGAGCAAATCGATTTGCTGGCAAAAGCACTGGAAATCAACAGTCAGTCGCTGGATAACAACGCGGCATTCATTCGTTCAGACGTTGATTTCCACCGCGTGCTGGCGGAGATCCCCGGTAACCCAATCTTCATGGCGATCCACGTTGCCCTGCTCGACTGGCTGATCGCCGCACGTCCAACCGTGGCTGATCAGGCTCTGCACGAGCATAACAACGTTAGCTATCAACAGCATATTGCGATCGTTGACGCGATCCGCCGCCACGATCCCGATGAAGCCGATCGCGCGTTGCAATCGCATCTCAACAGCGTCTCTGCTACCTGGCACGCCTTCGGTCAGACCACCAACAAAAAGAAATAATGCCACTTTAGTGAAGCAGATCGCATTATAAGCTTTCTGTATGGGGTGTTGCTTAATTGATCTGGTATAACAGGTATAAAGGTATATCGTTTATCAGACAAGCATCACTTCAGAGGTATTTATGGCAACGAATTTACGTGGCGTAATGGCCGCACTCCTGACTCCTTTTGATCAACAACAAGCACTGGATAAAGCGAGTCTGCGTCGCCTGGTTCAGTTCAATATTCAGCAGGGCATCGACGGTTTATACGTGGGTGGTTCTACCGGCGAAGCCTTTGTACAAAGCCTTTCCGAGCGTGAACAGGTACTGGAAATCGTCGCCGAAGAGGCGAAAGGCAAGATTAAACTCATCGCTCACGTAGGTTGCGTCAGCACCGCCGAAAGCCAACAACTTGCGGCATCGGCTAAACGTTATGGCTTCGATGCCGTCTCCGCCGTCACACCGTTCTACTATCCTTTCAGCTTTGAAGAACACTGCGATCACTATCGGGCAATTATTGATTCAGCGGATGGTTTGCCGATGGTGGTGTACAACATTCCGGCGTTAAGTGGCGTTAAACTGAGCCTGGATCAGATCAACACTCTGGTTACGTTGCCAGGTGTTGGCGCGCTGAAACAGACCTCTGGCGATCTCTATCAGATGGAGCAGATCCGTCGTGAACATCCGGATCTGGTGCTCTATAACGGTTACGACGAAATCTTCGCCTCTGGTCTTCTGGCGGGCGCTGATGGTGGTATCGGTAGTACCTACAACATCATGGGCTGGCGTTATCAGGGCATTGTTAAGGCGCTGAAAGAAGGCGATATCCAGACCGCGCAGAAGCTGCAAACCGAATGTAATAAAGTCATTGATTTACTGATCAAAACGGGCGTATTCCGCGGCCTGAAAACGGTCCTCCATTATATGGATGTCGTTTCTGTGCCGCTGTGCCGCAAACCGTTTGGTCCGGTAGATGAAAAATATCTGCCAGAACTGAAGGCGCTGGCCCAGCAGTTGATGCAAGAGCGCGGGTGAGTTTTTTCCCCTCGCTCGCCCCTACCGGGTGAGGGGAAATAAACGCATCTGTACCCTACAATTTTCATACCAAAGCGTGTGGGCATCGCCCACCGCGGGAGACTCACAATGAGTACTACAACCCAGAATATCCCGTGGTATCGCCATCTTAACCGCGCACAATGGCGGGCATTTTCCGCTGCCTGGTTGGGATATCTGCTTGACGGTTTTGATTTCGTTTTAATCGCCCTGGTACTCACCGAAGTACAGGGTGAATTCGGGCTGACGACGGTGCAGGCGGCAAGTCTGATCTCCGCAGCCTTTATCTCTCGCTGGTTCGGCGGCCTGATGCTCGGCGCTATGGGTGACCGCTACGGGCGTCGTCTGGCAATGGTCACCAGCATCGTTCTCTTCTCGGCCGGGACGCTGGCCTGCGGCTTTGCGCCAGGCTACATCACCATGTTTATCGCTCGTCTGGTCATCGGCATGGGGATGGCGGGTGAATACGGTTCCAGCGCCACCTATGTCATTGAAAGCTGGCCAAAGCATCTGCGTAACAAAGCCAGTGGTTTTCTGATTTCAGGCTTCTCAGTGGGGGCCGTCGTTGCCGCTCAGGTCTATAGTCTGGTGGTTCCGGTCTGGGGCTGGCGTGCGCTGTTCTTTATCGGCATTTTGCCAATCATCTTTGCTCTCTGGCTGCGTAAAAACATCCCGGAAGCGGAAGACTGGAAAGAGAAACATGCTGGTAAAGCACCGGTACGCACAATGGTGGATATTCTCTACCGTGGTGAACATCGCATTGCCAATATCGTAATGACACTGGCGGCGGCTACTGCGCTGTGGTTCTGCTTCGCCGGTAACCTGCAAAATGCCGCGATCGTCGCTGTTCTTGGGCTGTTATGCGCCGCAATCTTTATCAGCTTTATGGTGCAGAGTACGGGCAAACGCTGGCCAACGGGCGTAATGCTGATGGTGGTCGTGTTGTTTGCTTTCCTCTACTCATGGCCGATTCAGGCGCTGCTGCCAACGTATCTGAAAACCGATCTGGCTTATGACCCGCATACTGTCGCCAATGTGCTGTTCTTTAGTGGCTTTGGCGCGGCGGTGGGGTGCTGCGTCGGTGGCTTCCTCGGTGACTGGCTGGGAACCCGCAAAGCGTACGTTTGTAGTCTGCTGGCCTCGCAGCTGCTGATTATTCCGGTATTTGCGATTGGCGGCGCAAACGTCTGGGTGCTCGGTCTGTTACTGTTCTTCCAGCAAATGCTTGGACAAGGGATCGCCGGGATCTTACCGAAACTGATTGGCGGTTATTTCGATACCGACCAGCGTGCAGCGGGCCTGGGCTTTACCTACAACGTTGGCGCATTGGGCGGCGCACTGGCCCCAATCATCGGCGCGTTGATCGCTCAACGTCTGGATCTGGGTACTGCGCTGGCATCGCTCTCGTTCAGTCTGACATTTGTGGTGATCCTGCTGATTGGTCTGGATATGCCTTCTCGCGTTCAGCGTTGGCTGCGCCCGGAAGCATTGCGTACTCATGACGCTATCGACGGCAAACCATTTAGCGGTGCCGTGCCGTTTGGCAGCGCCAAAAACGATTTAGTCAAAACCAAAAGTTAATCCTGTTGCCCGGTCTATGTACCGGGCCTTTCGCTAAGGGAAGATGTATGTCGTTACTTGCACAACTGGATCAAAAAATCGCTGCTAACGGTGGCCTGATTGTCTCCTGCCAGCCGGTTCCTGACAGCCCGCTCGATAAACCCGAAATCGTCGCAGCCATGGCATTAGCGGCAGAGCAGGCGGGCGCGGTTGCCATTCGCATCGAAGGTGTGGCAAATCTGCAAGCCACGCGTGCGGTGGTGAGCGTGCCGATTATTGGAATTGTGAAACGCGATCTGGAGGATTCTCCGGTACGCATCACGGCCTATATTGAAGATGTCGATGCGCTGGCGCAGGCGGGCGCGGACATTATCGCCATTGACGGCACCGACCGCCCGCGTCCGGTGCCTGTTGAAACGCTGCTGGCACGTATCCATCATCACGGTTTACTGGCGATGACCGACTGCTCAACGCCGGAAGACGGCCTGGCATGCCAAAAGCTGGGAGCCGAAATTATTGGCACTACGCTTTCTGGCTATACCACGCCTGAAACGCCAGAAGAGCCGGATCTGGCGCTGGTGAAAACGTTGAGCGACGCCGGATGTCGGGTGATTGCCGAAGGGCGTTACAACACGCCTGCTCAGGCGGCGGATGCGATGCGCCACGGCGCGTGGGCGGTGACGGTCGGTTCTGCCATTACGCGTCTTGAACACATTTGTCAGTGGTACAACACAGCGATGAAAAAGGCGGTGCTATGACCACACTGGCGATTGATATCGGCGGTACTAAACTTGCCGCCGCGCTGATTGGCGCTGACGGGCAGATCCGCGATCGCCGAGAACTTCCTACGCCTGCCAGCCAGACACCAGAAGCCTTGCGTGATGCCTTATCCGCATTAGTCTCTCCGTTGCAAGCTCATGCGCAGCGGGTTGCCATCGCTTCTACCGGAATTATTCGCGACGGCAGCCTGCTGGCGCTGAATCCGCATAATCTCGGTGGATTGCTACACTTTCCGTTAGTTAAAACACTGGAGCAGCTTACCGATTTGCCGACCATTGCCATTAACGACGCGCAGGCCGCAGCGTGGGCGGAGTATCAGGCGCTGGAAGGCGATATAACCGATATGGTCTTTATCACCGTTTCCACTGGCGTCGGCGGCGGTGTAGTGAGCGGCGGCAAACTGCTTACCGGCCCTGGCGGTCTGGCGGGGCACATCGGGCATACGCTGGCTGATCCTCATGGTCCAGTCTGCGGCTGTGGACGCACTGGTTGCGTGGAGGCGATTGCTTCTGGTCGCGGCATTGCGGCGGCAGCGCAAGGGGAGTTGGCTGGTGCGAATGCGAAAACTATTTTCACGCACGCCGGGCAGGGCGATGAGCAGGCGCAGCAACTGATTCACCGCTCCGCACATGTGCTGGCAAGGCTGATCGCTGATATTAAAGCCACAACTGATTGCCAGTGCGTGGTGGTCGGTGGCAGCGTTGGTCTGGCAGAAGGGTATCTGGCGTTGGTGGAAACGTATCTGGCGCAGGAGCCAGCGGCATTTCATGTTGATTTACTGGCGGCGCACTACCGCCACGATGCAGGTTTACTTGGGGCTGCGCTGTTGGCCCAGGGAGAAATATTATGATGATGGGTGAAGTACAGTCATTACCGTCTGCCGGATTACATCCTGCGTTACAGGACGCGTTAACGCTGGCATTAGCTGCCAGACCGCAAGAAAAAGCGCCTGGCCGTTACGAATTACAGGGTGACAATATCTTTATGAATGTCATGACGTTTAACACTCAATCGCCCGTTGAGAAAAAAGCGGAGCTGCACGAGCAATACATTGATATCCAGCTGTTATTAAACGGTGAGGAACGGATTCTGTTTGGCACGGCAGGCACTGCGCGTCAGTGTGAAGAGTTCCACCATGAGGATGATTACCAGCTTTGCAGCGCCATTGAGAACGAGCAAGCCATCATCTTAAAACCGGGAATGTTCGCCGTGTTTATGCCGGGAGAACCGCATAAACCAGGATGCGTTGTTGGCGAGCCTGGAGAAATTAAAAAGGTTGTGGTGAAGGTTAAGGCTGATTTAATGGCTTAAAACTTAGTTCGTTTTAAAGATTCTCCAGACAGTGTCTGGAGAATTCGAAACCGCTGAAATTAACGGCGTCTATAGCCTTCCTCTAACACCGCCTGTGTTCGAACGAGTTCATCCGCGAGTCGTTTTTCATCAGGTAGTTGCATCTTATATTCACTCGCCAGAACGGTGTTAGGTAAACCAGCCAGTGCATAATGCGCTTCTCCGACTCCTTTCTCTGCACAGAGAATCAGACCGATGGGCGGATTTTCATCCGGTAGCGTCCAGTGCTCTTTGGCGTAGTTGAGATACATATTCATTTGTCCGGCATCGCTATAGCTAAATTTGCCCACTTTTAGATCGACGATTAGCAGGCAGCGTAAACGGCGGTGGAAAAACAACAGATCGACCCGAAACCAGTTGTCATCAATGCGTAACCTTCGCTGCCGACCAACAAAGGCAAAATCATCCCCAAGTTCCAGCATGAAATCCATCAGGTGGTTGATCAGCGCCTCCTCGAAATCAGATTCTGAATATTCATCTTTCAATTCCAGAAATTCGAGCACAAAGGGATCGCGTATCGCCCGTTGCGGAAGAATATGCGTCTCGGCAGGAGCGTGTTGTTGCAGCATGGCTGATTTGTCATGTGACAGTAGTGTCCGTTCATAAAATTGGGTCGCAATTTGCCGTTCGAGCTGACGAGCAGACCAGCCACAGCGGAGTGTCTCTTTCTCATAAAAGCTACGAGCGTCAGCGTTTTTAACAGAAAGCAAACGGACGTAAGTGGACCAGGGCAGGGGGAAGGATTTGGCAAGTTGCGCTAAATGGCAAGATTCGCCAGATAGTGTCTGGCGAATTGTGGGGGTGAATTGTGCAGACAGTGTCTGCACAATTTCAATTCGTTGAAAACAAATATAAAAATTCTTAAACTGCCATAAATTCCTGGTGGAAAACCCACGCTTATACCTTAGACGTAAATCCTTTGATAGTCGCTTGATTAGCTGCGCACCATACGCAGCCCTGGCCTCGCCACCTTGTTCAAATTCGACAATTCGTCGGCCAATTTCCCAGTATGTGGCGGTCATTAACGCGTTAACAATACGTACCGTTTCCGTCCGGGCGCTATCGACCAGATGAATAATGCCGTCGTGGATTTGCTGGTAGCCTGCTGTGGTTCCTTCTGAGAGCGATTCCATTATCTGTCCCTTCATATGGCGCAGTGTTGAATAATGGAATCAGCTATACGCCGGGCATCTGCCGGTAACAATCCAGATGTGCGTATTACATTGGTTTTCTTCAGATTATGCGAGGCGATTTCCAGAACGAAAGGAGAATTTCAGCGCCGACTCTTTTCTGAGAAGGCGGCGCTGGGACAGAGCTTAAACTTCCAGCCAGTTCATAATACCGTCTGCCGCCTTACGACCTTCGGCAATAGCGGTCACCACCAGATCGGAACCTCGGACGATATCACCGCCAGCAAAGATTTTCGGGTTGCTGGTCTGGAAAGCGTTGTCGCTGCCTTCCGGGGCGATAATGCGCCCTTGCGAATCCAGCTCGACGCTGTGTTTTGCCAGCCATTCCATGCTGTGTGGACGGAAACCAAACGCCATGATCACCGCATCTGCCGGAACGATATGTTCGGAACCTGCCACGATCTCTGCGCGGCGACGGCCTTTGGCATCCGGTTCGCCCATTTCTGTGCGCACCATTTTTACGCCGCTGACTTTGCCGTTACCGTTCACTTCAATACCCAGTGGCTGGACGTTGAATTTGAACTCAACACCTTCTTCCCGCGCGTTTTTCACTTCGCGGCGGGAACCCGGCATGTTCTCTTCATCACGACGATAGGCACAGGTAACGTGCTTTGCCCCCTGGCGTACAGACGTGCGCACGCAGTCCATCGCAGTGTCGCCACCGCCAAGGACCACCACGCGTTTGCCTTCCATGCTGACGAACGGTTCTTCGCGAGTTTCGCCAAAGCCCATTAACTGTTTGGTGTTGGCGATAAGGAACGGCAGCGCTGCGTACACGCCATCGGCGTCTTCGTTTTCCAGCCCGCCGCGCATTGACTGATAAGTCCCGACGCCAAGGAACACGGCATCGTAATCACTCAGCAGATCGTCCAGCTGTACGTCGCGGCCCACTTCGGTATTGAGTTTGAATTCAATACCCATGCCGGTGAAGATTTCACGGCGGCGCGTCATTACCTCTTTTTCCAGCTTGAAAGCCGGAATACCGAAGGTCAGCAGGCCGCCAATTTCCGGGTGACGGTCGAAGACAACCGCTTTTACGCCGTTGCGCGTCAGCACATCCGCACACGCCAGACCCGCCGGGCCTGCACCGATAATCGCTACTTTTTTACCGGTCTGTTTCACGCCGGACATATCCGGACGCCAGCCCATTTCGAACGCTTTATCGTTGATATAGCGCTCAATGTTGCCGATGGTCACTGCGCCGAACTCATCGTTCAGGGTGCAGGAACCTTCGCACAGACGGTCTTGCGGGCAGACACGTCCGCACACTTCCGGCAGGGTATTGGTCTGATGCGACAGTTCCGCCGCTTCAAAAATACGCCCCTCGTTGGCGAGCTTCAGCCAGTTCGGGATGTAGTTGTGTACCGGGCATTTCCACTCGCAGTATGGGTTGCCGCACGACAGGCAGCGGTCAGCCTGCGCTTTGGCCTGGCCTTCGGAAAACGGCTCGTAAATTTCAACAAACTCAATTTTGCGGATCTTCAGCGGTTTCTTTGGCGGATCAACGCGCTGCAGGTCGATAAATTGATAAACATTCTGACTCATTGTTGCTACCCCTTACTGCGCCTGCACGCGCAACTCTGCTGCGCTACGACTACGGTGACCCAGCAGTGCTTTTACATCACTGGACTTCGGTTTAACCAGCGCGAATTTCGTGGCGAAGGTTGACCAGTTCGCCAGAATCTCTTCACCGCGCTGGGAACCGGTATGCTGCACATGCTCGGTGATAAGACCACGCAGATGCTCTTCATGGATCGCCAAATCGTCAACGCTTAAGACCTCGACCAGTTCCGGGTTAACGCGTTTGCGGAAATCGCCGCTTTCATCGAGAACGTAAGCGAAGCCACCGGTCATGCCCGCGCCGAAGTTAACGCCGGTTTTACCCAGAATACAGACAATACCGCCCGTCATATATTCACAGCCGTTGTCGCCAATGCCTTCTACCACGGTGATAGCACCGGAGTTACGTACGCCGAAACGTTCACCCGCGCGGCCTGCGGCATACAGACGACCTCCGGTCGCGCCATACAGGCAGGTGTTGCCGATAATGCTTGCTTCATGGCTGCGGAAGGCTGAGCCAACCGGAGGACGAATGGCGATTAAGCCGCCCGCCATGCCTTTACCGACATAGTCGTTGGCATCACCGGTCAGGTACAGTTCCACGCCGCCCGCGTTCCACACGCCGAAGCTCTGGCCTGCGGTGCCGTTGAAGTACGCCTTGATCGGATCGGCTGCCAGCCCCTGATCGCCATGCGTCTGGGCGATATAGCCTGAAAGCGATGCGCCGACAGAACGGTCGGTGTTGCGGATATCGAACCAGAAGGTTTTGCTCTGGCGTTCATCAACAAACGGTTTTGCCTGTTGCAGCAACTGCGCGTTCAGCAGGCCGTTATCAAACGGCGGATTGTTTTCGGTGCAGTAAAGTGCCTTACCTGCATGCGGCTCGGCAGTCTCCAGCAGCTTCGACAGCGCCAGTTTCTGCTGCTTGGCGGTGAAACCGTCCAGCTCTTTCAGCAGGTCGGTGCGACCAATCAGATCCACCAGACGTGTTACGCCCAGCTGTGCCATCAGCTCGCGGGTTTCACGGGCGATAAACTCAAAGTAATTCGTCACTTTGAACGGCAGGCCGTGATAGTGATTCTTACGCAGTTTGTCATCCTGAGTTGCTACACCCGTGGCGCAGTTGTTCAGGTGGCAAATTCGCAGATATTTACAACCGAGCGCGACCATTGGGCCAGTGCCGAAGCCGAAGCTTTCTGCGCCGAGAATCGCCGCTTTGATGATATCAACGCCCGTTTTCAGTCCGCCATCGACCTGCAAACGGATCTTGTGACGCAAGCCGTTGGCAACCAGCGCCTGTTGGGTTTCCACCAGGCCGAGTTCCCACGGACAGCCTGCGTATTTCACCGATGAAAGCGGACTTGCGCCGGTGCCGCCGTCATAGCCTGCGATGGTGATCAAGTCCGCATAAGCTTTCGCCACGCCAGTCGCGATGGTGCCGACGCCCGGTTCGGACACCAGCTTCACGGAGATCATCGCTTTCGGGTTAACCTGCTTGAGGTCGAAAATGAGCTGCGCTAAGTCCTCGATAGAGTAGATATCGTGGTGCGGCGGCGGGGAGATCAGCGTCACTCCGGGCACCGAATAGCGCAGTTTGGCAATGTAAGGAGTGACTTTATCACCCGGCAACTGACCGCCTTCGCCCGGCTTCGCGCCCTGGGCGACTTTAATCTGAATGACGTCAGCATTGACCAGATACGCCGGAGTAACACCGAAGCGACCGGACGCCACCTGCTTGATGCGTGAGACTTTGTTGGTACCGTAGCGCGCCGGATCTTCACCCCCTTCACCGGAGTTCGAGTTACCGCCGATGCTGTTCATCGCTTCAGCCAGCGCCTCGTGGGCTTCCGGGCTTAACGCGCCAATAGACATCGCAGCGGTATCGAAGCGTTTAAACAGTTCGCTTGCCGGTTCAACATCGGCAATGTTGACTGCGTTTTCACCCGGCGTAATTGCCAGCAGATCGCGCAGCGTGGTTGCCGGACGCTCATTAACCAGCTTCGCGTATTCCTGATAGTCGCTGTACTCGCCGCTTTGTACCGCCTGTTGCAGTGTGCGCACCACGTCCGGGTTGTAGGCGTGGTATTCGCCACCGTGCACGTATTTCAGCAGGCCGCCCTGGCTGATGGGCTTACGCGCCAGCCAGGCACGTTTCGACAGATTCAGCAGATCCTGCTGGAAGTCTTCAAAGCTCGCCCCGCCAATGCGGCTAACCGCGCCCTGGAAGCACAGGCCCACGACATCATCGTGCAGACCGACCGCTTCAAACAGTTTCGAGCAGCGATAAGAGGCGATGGTGGAGATGCCCATTTTGGACATGATTTTGTACAAGCCTTTGTTGATGCCGTTACGATAGTTGAGCATCACGGTACGATAATCTTTGGCAATCGCGTGGGTGTCTACCAGACGGCCCAGCGTTTCATAGGCAAGGTACGGATAAATAGCCGTCGCGCCGAAACCCAGCAACACGGCGAAGTGGTGCGGATCACGGGCGCTGGCGGTTTCGACGATGATGTTGGCATCGCAACGCAGGCTTTGCTCGACCAGACGGGTCTGGATCGCGCCAACCGCCATCGGAGCCGGAACCGGCAGGCGATCTTTAGCGATATTCCGGTCGGAGAGCACCAGCAGCACGGTGCCGCTACGTACCATTTTTTCGGCTTTGTCGCACAGCTCTTTAACCGTCGCTTCGAGCGTGGTTTTGGTGACGTCAAAGGTGATATCCAGCGTATCTGCGCGGTAGTGCTCCTCTTTCATCGTCGTGAGCTGTTTGAAATCCGAGTAGAGCAGAATCGGCGATTTAAAGCTTAAACGGTGCGCCTGGCCCTCTGCTTCGCAAAAGACGTTCATTTCACGACCGATACTGGTGGCGAGCGACATAACATGCGCTTCACGCAGCGGGTCGATTGGCGGGTTAGTCACCTGGGCAAACTGCTGGCGGAAGTAGTCGTAAATAATGCGCGGCTGACTGGAGAGCACGGCGAATGGGGTATCATCGCCCATCGAACCGACCGCTTCCTGACCGTTTTCGCCCAGTACGCGAATTACGGAGTCCAGCTCTTCCGCGCTGTAGTTAAACTGTTTCTGGTAGCTGGCAAGCGTGTCGTCGTCCAGTTCGCGGCTCCCCACTTCTTCATCGGGCAGATCTTCAAACGGTACCAGACGGCGGACGTTTTTCTCCATCCACTCTTTATATGGATGGCGGCTTTTCAGATCGTCATCGGTTTCTGCCGAGTGCAGAATACGCCCACTGCGAGTGTCGATCACCATCAGTTCGCCTGGCCCGACGCGGCCTTTTTCGACCACTTCGTCAGGCTGATAATCCCAGATACCGACTTCAGAGGCGCAGGTGATGAGCTTGTCTTTGGTGATGACAAAGCGCGCCGGACGCAGACCGTTACGGTCGAGGTTACAGGCGGCAAAACGACCGTCAGACATCACGATGCCCGCCGGACCATCCCACGGCTCCATATGCATGGAGTTAAAGTCAAAGAAGGCACGCAGTTCCGGGTCCATATCCGGGTTGTTCTGCCAGGCGGGTGGCACTAACAGACGCATGGCGCGGATGATATCCATCCCGCCTGCCAGCAGGAGTTCCAGCATGTTATCCATGGAACTGGAGTCAGAGCCGGTTTCGTTGACGAACGGCGCGGCGTCGTGCAGGTCAGGGATCAGCGGCGTCTGGAATTTATAGGTACGCGCACGCGCCCATTGGCGGTTACCGGTGATGGTGTTGATTTCACCGTTATGCGCCAGATAGCGGAACGGCTGCGCCAGCGGCCAGCGCGGTACGGTGTTAGTGGAGAAGCGCTGGTGGAACAGGCAAATGGCCGATTCCAGACGCAGGTCCGCAAGATCCAGATAAAAGCGCGGCAGATCCGCCGGCATACACAGACCTTTATAGATGTTCACCAGATTCGACAGGCTACAGACGTAGAAGTCTTTGTCGGCTTCGAGACGCTTTTCAATGCGGCGGCGGGCGATAAACAGACGGCGCTCCATATCGCGTGGACGCCAGCCTGCCGGGGCGTTCACAAAAATTTGCTCAATGCGTGGCAGAGAGGAGAGGGCGATTTCACCCAACACGCCTTCGTTAGTGGGGACATCACGCCAGCCCACAATCGACAAGGTTTCGCGTTGCAGTTCTTCTTCAACGATGCGGCGTGCGGCAGCGGCGAGTTCAGGATCTTTATTCAGGAATAGCATCCCGACGGCGTAGTTTTTCGCTAAACGCCAGCCGCGCTCCTGCGCAACGATGCGAAAAAAGCGATCCGGTTTTTGTAACAGCAAGCCGCAACCGTCACCGGTTTTACCATCGGCGAGAATCGCGCCACGGTGCTGCATGCGGGCCAGTGCGTGTATTGCAGTACGCACTACCTTGTGGCTAGGTTCGCCTTCTATGTGGGCGATCAGGCCGAAACCACAGTTATCCCTCTCAAGGGATTTATCGTACAACATATCGTGAACCTCCCCCAGGCTCTGCGGGAACCCCACTTCCGAACCGCTGCGCACGGGCACAGAAAGAGCGTGGCGACGGGGTTTGCGTGTCATACGCGCACCTCGCATTCGCCCCCTTGTTGTCCTTTTCGCATCGGTTAATACGGTGAAGAGGGGATCTCAATTACTGCATAAATATGATGAGCAGGCTGCTCATCCAGAAAGCTTCCAGCGGATTTCCAACTTATCGGGAAAGCTGATACAGGTCAAATGGCAAGCTTATTGGTACAGAAATGTGCTTTAGCGCAAAATTCTTTATTAATTGTCTGAAATTAAAGTGGATTTTCTATTTAAGGCTAAAAGGGCGTCGTTAGAGAAACAGTCAATTCCTGACTGTCATAAAGGCGTGTTAACCCTTATCCTGCCTTGAACTGACGAGAAAACCAGCATTTTATACTGCCTTAATTGGTAATAACGTTTCATGCTACTGTTTTTGCCTAAAATCCATAAGGAGATAAAAAAATCTGACACAAGATAAGCAAAAGTGATTTATGTGATTGTGCATGAAATTTCGGTAATTTTGATTGATTATGCAGTTGATAAAAGCAGGCCGGGACGATTGATCCAGGTCATCGCCGAATTGAGCTAAAAATGGCAGGCTTTGGCCTCTTTTCAAGGCGCGGTCTATCAGATTATGCAGTTACAGAAATTAGTCAATATGTTTGGTGGTGATCTCACCCGTCGTTATGGGCAAAAGGTGCATAAGCTGACGCTGCACGGCGGTTTTAGCTGCCCTAACCGTGACGGTACCATCGGGCGTGGTGGCTGCACATTCTGTAATGTGGCCTCGTTTGCCGATGAAGCGCAGCAGCATCGTTCCATTGCCGAGCAACTGGCGCACCAGGCGAATTTAGTTAACCGCGCTAAACGCTATCTGGCCTACTTTCAGGCGTATACCAGCACCTTTGCGGAAGTTCAGGTGCTGCGTTCTATGTATCAGCAGGCGGTGAGCCAGGCCAATATTGTCGGTTTGTGTGTTGGTACCCGCCCGGACTGCGTGCCGGATGCGGTGCTGGATCTGCTTTGCGAATATAAGGACCAGGGTTACGAAGTGTGGCTGGAGCTGGGGCTACAAACCGCCCACGACAAAACGCTGCATCGCATCAATCGCGGTCATGATTTTGCCTGTTATCAGCGCACGACGCAGCTGGCGCGTGAGCGTGGGCTGAAGGTGTGTTCTCACTTAATTGTCGGCCTGCCTGGCGAAGGGCAGGCTGAATGTTTGCAAACGCTGGAGCGAGTCATTGAAACTGGCGTGGACGGCATAAAGCTGCATCCGCTGCATATTGTGAAAGGCAGCATTATGGCGAAAGCCTGGGAAGCGGGGCGTTTGAACGGTATTGAACTGGAAGATTACACGCTCACTGCCGGAGAAATGATTCGCCATACGCCACCGGAAGTGATCTACCACCGCATTTCCGCCAGCGCCCGTCGCCCGACGCTGCTTGCTCCTCTGTGGTGCGAAAATCGCTGGACGGGAATGGTCGAGCTGGATCGTTATCTGAATGAACATGGCGTACAGGGATCGGCGCTGGGACGTCCGTGGCTACCTCCAACGGCGTAGGCCATTGAGGGGAATTCCGCATTTCTCACACAATTTATAACGTAACTGTCAGAATTGGGTATTATTGGGGCAGGTTGTCGTGAAGGAATTCCCTAATGAAGCAAATTCGTCTGCTGGCGCAGTATTATGTTGACCTGATGATGAAGTTAGGTCTGGTGCGCTTCTCAATGTTGCTGGCGCTGGCCCTCGTCGTTCTTGCCATTGTGGTACAAATGGCGGTAACCATGGTGCTGCATGGTCAGGTCGAAAGCATTGATGTTATTCGTTCTATCTTCTTTGGTTTGCTGATTACGCCGTGGGCGGTCTACTTTCTATCGGTGGTCGTCGAGCAACTGGAGGAGTCACGGCAACGTCTGTCACGACTGGTGCAAAAACTGGAGGAGATGCGCGAGCGCGATTTGAGCCTCAACGTTCAGTTAAAAGATAATATTGCCCAGCTAAATCAGGAAATCGCCGTTCGTGAAAAAGCGGAAGCAGAACTGCAGGAAACCTTCGGCCAACTGAAAATTGAAATCAAAGAGCGCGAAGAGACACAAATTCAGCTCGAGCAGCAATCCTCATTCTTACGTTCCTTCCTTGATGCTTCACCCGACCTGGTTTTTTATCGTAACGAAGATAAAGAGTTTTCCGGCTGTAACCGCGCGATGGAGCTGCTGACCGGAAAAAGCGAAAAACAACTGGTTCACCTGAAACCTGCTGATGTTTACTCACCGGAAGCCGCCGCAAAAGTCATTGAAACCGATGAAAAAGTGTTCCGTCATAATGTGTCACTGACCTATGAACAGTGGCTGGATTACCCGGACGGGCGCAAAGCCTGCTTTGAAATCCGTAAAGTGCCGTACTACGACCGCGTGGGTAAACGTCACGGTTTGATGGGCTTTGGTCGCGACATTACCGAGCGTAAGCGGTATCAGGATGCGCTTGAACGGGCCAGCCGCGACAAAACGACGTTTATCTCCACCATCAGTCACGAATTGCGTACACCGCTGAATGGTATCGTCGGCCTGAGCCGCATTCTGCTGGATACCGAACTCACCGCCGAGCAGGAAAAATACCTCAAAACCATCCATGTTTCGGCCGTCACGCTGGGGAATATCTTCAACGATATTATCGACATGGATAAGATGGAACGGCGCAAGGTCCAGCTTGATAATCAGCCGGTTGATTTCACCAGCTTCCTTGCCGATCTGGAAAATCTCTCCGCCTTGCAGGCGCAACAAAAAGGATTGCGCTTTAATCTGGAGCCGACGCTGCCATTACCGCATCAGGTCATTACCGACGGGACGCGTTTACGGCAGATCCTGTGGAACCTCATCAGTAACGCCGTCAAATTCACCCAGCAAGGCCAGGTTACTGTGCGCGTGCGCTACGATGAAGGCGATATGCTGCATTTTGAAGTGGAAGACTCTGGTATCGGCATTCCGCAGGATGAGCTGGATAAAATTTTCGCCATGTATTACCAGGTGAAAGACAGTCATGGCGGTAAACCTGCCACCGGCACCGGTATTGGTCTGGCCGTTTCTCGTCGTCTGGCGAAAAATATGGGCGGCGATATTACGGTTACCAGCGAACAGGGCAAAGGTTCAACCTTTACGTTGACGATTCACGCACCGTCGGTAGCAGAAGAGGTTGATGATGCGTTTGATGAAGACGATATGCCTTTACCGGCGCTGAATGTGCTGCTGGTGGAAGACATTGAACTGAACGTGATTGTCGCACGCTCTGTGCTGGAAAAATTAGGTAACAGCGTTGATGTCGCCATGACCGGCAAGGCGGCGCTGGAGATGTTTAAACCGGGCGAATACGACCTGGTATTGCTGGATATTCAGTTGCCAGATATGACCGGGCTGGATATCTCTCGTGAACTGACGAAGCGTTATCCGCGCGAGGATTTACCGCCGCTGGTGGCCTTAACCGCTAACGTGCTGAAAGACAAACAAGAGTACCTCAATGCTGGAATGGATGATGTGCTGAGTAAGCCGCTTTCTGTTCCGGCGCTAACCGCGATGATCAAGAAATTCTGGGATACCCAGGATGATGAGGAGAGTACGGTGACGACAGAAGAGAACAGTAAATCAGAAGCATTGCTCGATATTCCCATGCTGGAACAGTATCTCGAACTTGTAGGACCGAAGCTGATCACCGACGGGTTAGCGGTATTTGAGAAGATGATGCCGGGATATGTCAGCGTGCTGGAGTCGAATCTGACGGCGCAGGATAAAAAAGGCATTGTTGAGGAAGGGCATAAAATTAAAGGTGCGGCGGGGTCAGTGGGGTTACGCCATCTGCAACAGCTGGGTCAGCAAATTCAGTCTCCTGACCTTCCCGCCTGGGAAGATAACGTCGGTGAATGGATTGAAGAGATGAAAGAAGAGTGGCGTCACGACGTAGAAGTACTGAAAGCGTGGGTGGCAAAAGCCACTAAAAAATGACCCCGGCTAGACCGGGGTGCGCGAATACTGCGCCAACACCAGGGAAATCTTGGCTGCGCCGTAAATTATTATGATGAGTTACAAGGGCACAGCACTGTTTTTCAGGCCGCACGCAGTTAAGATAGCAAAACTTAAATGATTTGTTACATGAATCAGTTAAATGTGTGATGCGTAGCATTTTTATTAAAAAAATTAATGTGTTTCAGTCAATTGCGAAAGGATGATCACAATGAAGAAAATTGGCGTAATTCTGAGCGGATGCGGCGTCTATGACGGTTCTGAAATTCATGAAGCGGTGTTGACGTTGTTAGCTATTTCACGCAGCGGTGCGCAGGCGGTCTGCTTTGCACCGGATAAGCAGCAGGTTGATGTTATCAACCATTTAACGGGCGAAGCGATGACGGAAACGCGCAATGTGCTGATTGAAGCGGCACGAATAACGCGCGGTGAAATCCGTCCTCTGGCCCAGGCCGATGCCGCTGAACTGGATGCGTTGATTGTGCCGGGGGGTTTTGGCGCGGCGAAGAATTTAAGCAATTTTGCCAGTCTTGGTAGCGAATGCACCGTTGACCGTGAATTAAAGGCGCTGGCACAAGCGATGCATCAGGCCGGAAAACCGCTTGGTTTTATGTGTATTGCCCCGGCGATGCTGCCGAAAATTTTCGATTTCCCGCTGCGTTTGACCATCGGTACTGATATTGATACCGCAGAAGTGCTGGAAGAGATGGGCGCGGAGCATGTGCCATGTCCTGTCGATGATATCGTGGTTGATGAAGACAATAAGATTGTCACCACCCCGGCATATATGCTGGCGCAGAACATTGCAGAAGCGGCGAGCGGCATTGATAAGCTGGTTTCCCGCGTGCTGGTACTGGCTGAATGAGTAAAAGCCGCTTAACGGTGTTTAGTTTCGTTCGCCGTTTTCTTCTGCGGTTAATGGTTGTCCTCGCCGTTTTCTGGGGCGGGGGCATCGCGTTGTTTAGCGTTGCGCCTGTTCCCTTCTCAGCGGTAATGGTTGAGCGGCAAGTCAGCGCCTGGCTGCATGGCAATTTTCGTTACGTGGCACATTCTGACTGGGTCAGTATGGATCAAATCTCGCCGTGGATGGGACTGGCGGTGATTGCCGCAGAAGATCAGAAATTTCCTGAGCACTGGGGCTTTGATGTCGCTTCCATTGAGCAAGCCCTGGCGCACAACGAACGCAATGAAAACCGTATTCGCGGTGCGTCAACGATTTCTCAGCAGACAGCCAAAAATCTCTTTTTATGGGATGGGCGCAGCTGGGTTCGAAAAGGGCTGGAAGCCGGATTAACGCTGGGGATAGAAACAGTCTGGAGCAAAAAGCGTATCCTGACGGTTTACCTGAATATCGCCGAATTTGGCGACGGTGTGTTTGGCGTCGAAGCTGCGGCACAACGTTATTTCCACAAACCCGCGAGCAAGCTTACCCGGTCGGAAGCTGCATTACTGGCAGCTGTATTACCTAATCCACTTCGTTTCAAAGTCTCCGCGCCATCGGGCTACGTGCGTAGCCGTCAGGCGTGGATTTTACGGCAGATGTATCAGTTAGGCGGTGAGCCGTTTATGCAACAACACCAGCTTGATTAAGCTTCGCGCGAAGTGAGGGCCAGCGTTTTGCTCTCACGAGGTTGCAGATCTTTCTGCAGGGCAATAGCCAGCGCCGGTTGGGCGATAAATCGTTTCCACAACCGCTCTTGCTTACGCAGACAACACCACTTCGACCAGGTCGCCAGTGGAATCAATGTGCTTTCACCAATGTTGTCGCAGACGACGGGGATAACCTCTGACTCACTGATGCGATGACAAAGGATATTCTGCGGCTTCAGCGACATCGTCACGATACGGTTATCCTGCAAATAACGCTTCAGCTGTTTCAGTATCTGGCGCAGTTGTGCAATGTCTTCTTCGTAACGGCATTGTTCAGCAAATTCGGTCAGCGTAATGGAGGGTTTGCCGTCAAAATCTGCAATCACATCGTAGACATAACCGGTTCCGCAATCCGTCTCAACGGTACCGTGATAGCGCGGTATTCCACTCCAGTCTTTTAACCGACGACCAAGATGCGCGTAGTACTTTAACTCACGGCGGATCTCTTTATCGCCACCATCGCCACGATGGTAGACAATCTTGATACAGCGTTGGGCATCTTCCGGATGCGCATAACATTTCCGATGTCTTCCGGTGCCCAGGGGACTTTGTTCAGATAAGCGAATCATGCCATCTCCTGGAAATATTTTCTGACGATCTCCAGTATGGTCGATTAACTTAAACGAAATCTAAACAATGCTTCTTAAGGTTTTCTTAAGGTTCTTCTGAAAGTAAAAAGCGCACGAAATGTACAATTGACGTTGATTGATAACGATTTCAGTACGCGCTTTTCTTATTGCCGGGGGAGCTTGAAGGGATTTGAATGTCAAAGTGATGAAGATTAATCTTCATCAAAACCAGAGTTAAAGAGGGCGATAACGGCGGCCAGTGCTTCCTCTTCCTGCGGACCGGTCGCTTCAACTTCAATCTGCCGTCCTTTGGCAGAATCCAACATCAGCAGCGCAATAACGCTGTTGGCTTCAGCCTCGGTGCCTTCGTCATTACGTAACAGCACTTCAGCGTCAAAACCCTGCATTAATTCAAACAGCTTCATTGCAGGCCGGGCATGCATGCCCAGCTTGTTTGTGATTTCAACAGTTTGCTTGACGGTCATGGTTTACGTTTTTCCAGCGTACGATGGCGTGACTGGACGTTTTTACCGCGCGAGCGGAAGTAGTCTGCCAGTTGCTCTGCAATATACACCGAACGGTGCTTCCCGCCGGTACAACCAATGGCGACCGTCAGGTAGCTACGGTTGTTGGTTTCCAGCATAGGTAACCATAGCTCAAGATAGCTTCGCGTCTGGTAGATAAAATTGTGTACTTCTGTGTGGCGGTCGAGGAACGCGGCGACAGGCTTATCCAGACCTGTCATTGGACGCAGTTTCGGATCCCAGTGCGGGTTCGGCAAGAAGCGCACGTCAAAGACGTAATCTGCATCGATAGGGATACCGTGTTTGAAGCCAAAAGACTCAAAGACCATGGTCAGTTCGCGTTCACGTTTACCCAGCAGACGGGTACGCAGCATTTCAGCCAGCTCGTGAACGGACATTTCTGAGGTATCGACAATCAGATCCGCTCGCGAACGCAGAGGCTCCAGCAAATCGCTTTCTTTGTCGATAGCACTTTCCAGCGACAGGTTTTTGCTGGAAAGCGGATGCAGTCGGCGCGTGTCACTGTAACGACGAATTAAGGTATTACGGTCGGCATCCAGGAACAGTAGTTGCGGTGAGAAAGCGTCAGGCAGGTTACTCATCGCCTGTTCGAATATTTCTGGTGACTCCGGCATATTACGAACATCAATGCTGACGGCGGCAGAAATCTCGCGATCGGCCAGAGTTCGAGCCAGATCGGGTAACAACACTACGGGAAGGTTATCCACGCAGTAAAAACCCATATCTTCCAGCGCACGCAGGGCGACAGATTTACCTGAACCTGAACGTCCGCTGACGATCATCAGTACCATGTACTGTTTCTCCTCACAACGTCTAAAAGAGACATTACCGAATAACTACGCTTCATCCGGAGTACCTTCGGTATCCGTAATGATTTGATACAGCTCTTCATCGCTCTGGGCTGCGCGTAAACGGCGGCAGATGGTTTTGTCCGCCAGACGTTTCGCCACCAGTGACAGAGTATGCAGGTGCGTTTTAGTTTGGTCTGCCGGCACCAGCAGGGCAAAAAGTAAATCCACCGGTTGGTTGTCGATGGCATCGAAAGCTATAGGCGTTTCGAGCTGAACGAAAACGCCAACGGCGCGCAGAGTATCTTCTTCCAGTTTGCCATGCGGAATGGCAATACCATTGCCGATACCGGTACTGCCCATTTTTTCCCGCGTCAGGATAGCTTCAAAAACCACCTGAGGCGGCAGGCTAAGTTGTTTCGCCGCCAGCTCGCTGATGATTTCCAGGGCGCGTTTTTTGCTCTGACAGTGGACGCGGCTTCGCGTACATTCCCTGTTAAGAACACTGCTAAGCTGTAGAGTTGTATCATTATTTGTCATAATTTCACCTAAGAACCTGCCCACTCAAACAGTGGAACAGGCTCGGAGCATTAACCGTACAAATGGCCCGTTGTGCCGCACAACAGGCCGCCATGCACATGCTAATTGCCCGGACAATTAGTGTTGTTTCAGTTTATCTTTATGTTTGGTCAACTGGCGTGCCAGCTTATCAATTAAGCCATCAATGGCAGCGTACATGTCCTGACCTTCCGCGCTGGCATGAATTTCACCACCGTTTACATGCAGTGTTGCATCTGAGGTGTGGGTGACTTTCTCCACTTTCAGAACAACATAGACCTGGTTGATTCGGTCAAAATATTGCTCAAGTTTGGCAAATTTGGCTGTAACAAATTCGCGCAGTGCCTCGGTGATCTCGACGTTATTTCCGGTAATGTTGAGCTGCATAGTGTCTTCCTTATCGGTTGGGTCAAACGAGCTGTTTACGCTGGTTTGACGGCGGAATGGATAAAGACTCTCGGTACTTCGCAACAGTGCGGCGTGCCACCATGATACCTTGTTCCGACAGCAAAGAGGTTAACTTGCTGTCGCTCAACGGTTTCGCTGGGTTTTCCGCCGCGATTAATTTCTTCACCAGCGCACGAATCGCCGTGGAGGAAGCTTCGCCGCCGCCCTCGGTATTGACGTGACTGGAAAAGAAATACTTCAGTTCAAAAATGCCTCGTGGACTATGCAGGTATTTTTGCGTGGTCACGCGAGATATCGTCGATTCATGCATTTCGACAGCCTGGGCGATATCGGCCAGTACCATCGGTTTCATATATTCTTCACCTTGCTCAAAGAAGGCTTGCTGCTGTTCAACGATACAGCGACTCACGCGCAGTAGCGTATCGTTACGGCTTTCCAGACTCTTGATCAACCATTTGGCATCCTGCAGATTGCTGCGGATAAACTGGCTGTCACCATCGTTGCGCGCGTTATTGCACATCGAGGCGTAGTGCTGGTTGATTTGCAGACGCGGAATGCTGTCACTGTTGAGTTCTACCGTCCAGTGACCGTTATGCTTACGCACCAGCACATCTGGAATGACATACTCAGGTTCGCCAGTCTGGATCGACTGCCCGGGGCGCGGATCGAGCGACTGGATCAGATTGACGGCTTCTTTCAGCACATCTTCTTTCAGACGCGTGACGCGCATTAAAGTGCGGAAGTCGTGATTGGCTAACAGATCGAGATGATCGCTAATAATCAGTCTGGCCTCTTCCAGCCACGGCGTGGTTTTATCGAATTGGGAGAGTTGGATCAGCAGGCAGTCACGCAGATCTTTTGCCGCCACACCGACCGGATCAAACCGTTGGATCCGCTTAAGGACGGCTTCAACCTCGTCGATGTCAATCTCTTCATCGCCCATACTTTCGAGAATATCTTCCAGCGGGACAGTCAGATAACCAGTGTCATCAACGGCATCGACGATAGAGGTAGCAATAGCGCGGTCAGTGTCGGAAAACGGTGTCAACTCGACCTGCCACATCAGGTAATCCTGCAAGGTCTGCGTCGTTTCGCCCTGATAGACCGGCAGCTCGTCGTCAATGTAGTCACCGCTGGTGCCGGATGGTGTACCAGCGGTGTAAATGGTGTCCCAACTGGCATCGAGCGGCAGCTCTTCCGGCATCTCTTTTTGTTCGAGCGCGTCGGCGGTGTCCAGTGTTTCACTGTCTTGCGTTTCGCGGGTGTCGATTTCTTCATGAGTGTCGATTTGCTCAAGCAGCGGATTACTCTCCAGCGCCTGCTGTAGCTCCTGCTGAAGTTCCAGCGTCGACAACTGCAACAGACGAATTGCCTGTTGGAGCTGTGGCGTCATCGCCAGTTGTTGGCTAAGCCTGAGTTGCAAACCTTGCTTCATGTTCAGAATCGTACTCTCCTGCTAAAACGTCGCAAACTTCTACCCTATCAGAGTCTGAAGTCTTCCCCAAGGTATACACGCTTAACGTGTTCGTCTTGTAAGATTTCTGTAGGCGTGCCGTGGGCGATCAAATGCCCCTGACTGACGATATAAGCGCGTTCACAAACCGCCAGTGTTTCACGCACGTTGTGGTCAGTGATCAGTACGCCCAGGCCGCTGTCGCGCAGGTGTTCAATGATGCGTTTAATGTCGATAACCGAGATCGGGTCAACCCCGGCAAACGGTTCGTCGAGCAGAATAAATTTCGGATTCGCAGCCAGTGCGCGGGCAATTTCTACACGGCGACGTTCACCCCCGGAGAGTGACTGCCCCATGCTGTCACGCAGGTGCTCAATGTGAAACTCTTCCATCAGCTCGTTCGCGCGGTCTTCACGTTGTTCAGCAGACAAGTCGTCACGAATTTGCAGTACCGCCATCAGGTTATCGTAAACGCTGAGGCGACGGAAAATGGAGGCTTCCTGTGGCAGATAGCCGATACCGCGGCGCGCGCGTGCATGCAGAGGCAGCAGACTGATATCGTCATCATCAATAATGATGTTGCCCGCATCGCGCGGCACAATGCCTACAACCATGTAGAAAGTGGTGGTCTTACCGGCACCGTTTGGCCCCAGCAGACCGACAATTTCCCCGGAGTTGACGGTCAGGCTGACGTCTTCTACCACGCGACGGCCTTTATAGGCTTTTGCAAGGTTCTTTGCAGTTAATGTTGCCATAACGAATTAATTACCCTTCTTCTGTGCCGGGGTCTGGCCTTTGTTGTTTTTGTCCTGCAGCTGCGACGGCACCAGAACGGTGGTTACGCGCTTACCTTTGTCGCTGAAAGCCTGCATTTTCTGCTCTTTCACCAGGTAAGTGATCTTATCGCCCTTAATGTTGCTATCGACCTGCTGCAGATAAGCATTACCCGTCAGAACGACAAAATCTTTTGCCAGTTCGTAGTGCATCTGGGAAGCGTGACCTTCAACGGGTTTACCATTGTCCTGCATCTGGTAGAACGTTGCCGGTTTACCGTAGCCGTCAATCACTTCTTTACCTTGTTCGCCGCCCGGACGGGTAACGACCACTTTGTCGGCATTAATTTTGATGGTGCCCTGGGTGACGATGACATTACCGGTAAAGGTAACCACGTTGCCTTGCATATCAAGAGATTGCTGGTCCGATTCAATGTGGATCGGCTGATCAGTGTCTCCGGTTACGGCAAATGCCGGAATGCTGGCGGCCAGAAGTGAGCTGGCAAGCACAAGATTAAGGCTGAGTTTGTTTGTTTTGAATTTCATAGGATGTTCTAACCTTTTCAATCAGCTCGGCGTTCTTGCTGCGTAAGTTGCCGCGCATTTTCAGACCGCTGGAGTTAAATGTTGTTCCGTATAACGTGACGAGGTCTTCAGAGGTAACATCCTGCGTCACCAGATTGATCTGCGCGTTATCCGTCGTGATTCTGCGAAGTTGAGAGTCCGGCACAAGTGCGTTGACTTCAACGTGTCCATATAAATAGAGCATCCGGTCATTGGTCAGCTTGGCTTTATCTGCTTTTACGGACCATGTCGGGATTTTATCCTTATCAAACGTGGTAAGTACCGGCTGCGTAAACCACGAAACGGCCTGATCGGAATAATATTCAACGTGTTGAGCAATCAATCGATAGCTTAGTGCCCCTTCTGGGTTATAGACGAGCGTGTCCGTATGCTCGCTTTTATAGGTGGGATCATTGTTGTTGACGACCACCTGGGCGGTATCGTCTTTTTCGGCCATATTAATGCCGATCATCACCAGAACCGCCAGTGATAGCACAATGATAACCCAACGTCTGGCTTTACTCATATCGATTGCCCTTTGGCTTCATCCAGTTTGCCCTGCGCCAGGAGTAATAAGTCGCAAACTTCTCGCACTGCGCCACGACCGCCAGCAATGCGCGTCACGTAATCGGCGCGCGGGATCAACAATGGATGCGCATCGGCCACGGCGACGCTTAACCCCACTTTTTCCATTACCGGCCAGTCGATGAGATCATCGCCGACATAAGCCACATTTTCCGGGGCAATCGCCAGTTTTTCCAGCAGATCGCTAAAGGCGATCAGTTTGTTTGACTGCCCCTGATACAAGTGAGTGATCCCCAATGTGGCACAACGATCTTCTACCAGTTTAGCCTTTCGCCCGGTAATGATAGCGACTTCAATATCAGAGGTGAGCGCACAACGAATGCCATAACCGTCACGAACATTGAACGCTTTCAGCTCTTCGCCATTATTGCCCATATAAATCAGGCCATCTGACAGTACGCCATCGACATCGAGGATCAGCAGACGAATATTCTCTGCTTTTGCCATAACGTCGGCGCTGACAGGGCCGTAACAGGTCGCAAGCGACGCACCTGCTTTGCTCATTGTTGTTTATCCTTGAATCTTTACACTACGCCTGCACGCAGTAAATCATGCATATGTAACACACCGAGTAAATGGTCGCCATCGGCAACCATCACGGAGGTGATATGGCGGGACTGCATTAAGTTCAGTGCCTCAACGGCCAGAATGCCAGGGCGCACACGTATTCCCCCCGGCGTCATCACATCGGCAATACTTAACTGACGAACATCCACGCCCATATCGAAGACACGGCGTAAATCACCGTCGGTAAAGATGCCTTCAATCATCATATTGTCATCGCAAATGACAGTCATACCAAGATTTTTGCGGGTAACTTCCAGCAACGCGTCACGCAGACTGGCCGTTTTCTTAACATGCGGGATCTCATCGCCCGTATGCATAATATCGTTTACGCGCAGCAGAAGTTTACGACCCAGTGCGCCGCCTGGGTGTGAGAGCGCAAAATCTTCAGCAGTAAAGCCGCGTGCTTTTAACAGCGCGACAGCGAGGGCATCGCCCATAACCAGCGTGGCGGTGGTGCTGCTGGTCGGTGCCAGCCCTAACGGACAGGCTTCTTTCGCTACTTTAACACACAGATGCACATCTGCGGCGCGCGCCATGCTGCTCTCCGGGCGACCGGTGATGCAGATTAACGGTACGTGAAGACGCTTAAGCACTGGAATTAAGGCCGTGATTTCGCTGGATTCACCTGAGTTAGAGATAGCAATCACCACATCCTGTGGGGTGACCATGCCTAAATCACCATGCGCGGCTTCACCAGGATGGACGAAAAATGAAGGTGTACCGGTGCTGGCAAACGTTGCCGCCATTTTGCGCCCGATGTGCCCCGATTTCCCCATCCCCATGACGACAACTTTCCCTTTACACCAGAACATCTTTTCACAGGCAAGCGTGAAATTCTGATTGATGTATTGATCAAGCTCCGCCAGGCATTCACGTTCAATCGCCAGGACTTCTTTACCTGCTTGCTGAAAGTCAAAACCCGGTTGTAACTCTACGTGCGACATAATGCGTTTCCAGTTATTCAACGAGTATTGGCGATAACCAGTACAACATCGCCAGCCATACGATAAATCCGCCAGTTAATAATACCCCTACACCACGACCCGGTTGCGGGGAGCGCCGCCAGCATAGCAACGCAAAAATAATGCTCACCAGCAACATCACGCTGTAGTCACGACTGTACGCCAGTGGATCAATCTCTCCTGGTGTTATCAGCGCGGGTAAACCCAACACGATGACAATATTAAAAATGTTTGCGCCAATGATATTTCCGACAGCAATGTCGTTTTCACCTTTGCGAACCCCCGCTATTGCGGTTGCCAGTTCCGGCAGGCTGGTTCCGATAGCAATTGCCGTCAGACCCATCGTCAACTCGCTGATGGCAAAGTAATTCGCCAGCACCGTGGCGTTATCAACCACCATCCGCGTGGCCACTGGCATGATGATAAGCGCAATGCCGAGCCATAAAAACGCGACGGGCAATCCACCGTCACGCGGCAACTCTGCAAGCTGCTCTCTGGTCAGGCTGTCAGTCCCCTGACGTTCAGCCTGACGTGCAAGTTTAACAATGAACAGCAGCCATAGCACAGCCAGAAAGAGGAGAAAGATACCATCGCTGCGACTAAGTTGTCCGTCATAGAGTACGGAACCGGCCACCACGCTGACCAACAACATTAAGGGTAATTCACGGCGTAGAACATCAGAATGGACGGTAAAAGGACGAACCAGCGCAGCAAGACCGAGGATCAGCAATATATTGATAATGTTTGAGCCGAGGGCTGTACCAACGGCTAAATCGCGTTGTTCGTGCAAAGACGCGGCAAGCGAGACGATGATTTCTGGTAACGATGTACCAATACTGACCACCGTCATGCCGATGATTAGCGGCGGGATGCCAAAGGTTCGGCAAAGAATAGACGCGGCAAAAACCAGGCGGTCGGCACTGTAAACGACCAAAAGTAAACCAACAATTAACAGTGCCGTAGCTAAAAGCATCTAACGTCCTTTCTTCAGGTATACTCGCCGGTCCGCTGAAGATTTTCAGAAAGCCGTAACGGATTCTTAATTTTGACTTTATGCGGCTAAAAAGTAAAACAAATGCCAGCTTTCGCTAACCACGGCGGGTAATATTCTGTAAATATGTTGGGTTCAAGGTTAAATTGAGCGCCATGCTTAGAAAATCAACGCAAGACGAAGGGTGAATTATGGAGCAGTCTGTGGCGAATTTAGTCGATATGCGCGATGTCAGTTTTACGCGTGGCAATCGCTGCATCTTCGATAATATTTCCCTGACCGTGCCGCGAGGGAAGATCACGGCGATCATGGGGCCATCGGGCATCGGTAAAACGACGCTACTCCGTCTGATTGGCGGGCAAATCGCACCAGATCATGGTGAGATCCTTTTCGATGGTGAGAATATTCCGGCGATGTCTCGTTCGCGCCTGTATACAGTGCGCAAACGGATGAGCATGTTATTTCAGTCCGGGGCGTTGTTCACTGATATGAACGTATTTGACAACGTCGCCTATCCACTGCGGGAACATACCCAACTTCCCGCGCCATTGTTGCATAGTACGGTGATGATGAAGCTGGAGGCAGTGGGGCTGCGTGGAGCGGCTAAACTTATGCCTTCTGAACTTTCCGGTGGGATGGCGCGGCGTGCAGCGCTGGCACGTGCGATTGCGCTGGAGCCGGATCTCATCATGTTTGATGAGCCCTTTGTTGGGCAAGATCCCATCACCATGGGCGTACTGGTGAAGCTGATTTCTGAGCTGAACAGCGCGCTGGGTGTGACTTGTGTGGTGGTTTCTCACGATGTGCCGGAAGTGTTAAGTATTGCCGATCACGCCTGGATCCTGGCGGACAAAAAAATTGTCGCTCATGGCAGTGCCCAGGCGTTGCAGGCGAATCCTGATCCGCGCGTACGTCAGTTTCTGGACGGGATAGCTGACGGGCCTGTTCCGTTCCGCTATCCTGCCGGCGATTATCACGCTGATCTTTTACCAGGGAGTTAAGCCACTCATGCTGTTAAATGCGCTGGTGTCGCTCGGACATAAAGGGATTAAAACCCTGAGAACGTTCGGGCGGGCCGGGTTAATGTTATTCAATGCGCTGGTCGGCAAACCGGAATTTCGCAAACATGCGCCGCTGCTGGTGCGCCAGCTCTATAATGTCGGCGTCCTGTCGATGCTGATTATTGTAGTTTCTGGCGTGTTCATCGGAATGGTGTTGGGGCTGCAAGGTTATCTGGTTCTGACCACTTATAGTGCGGAAACCAGTCTGGGTATGCTGGTGGCGTTATCGCTACTGCGTGAACTGGGGCCGGTGGTTGCCGCGCTGTTGTTTGCCGGGCGTGCCGGTTCGGCGCTAACCGCAGAAATCGGCCTGATGCGCGCTACAGAGCAACTCTCCAGTATGGAGATGATGGCGGTGGATCCGTTGCGTCGGGTTATTTCTCCCCGTTTCTGGGCTGGGGTTATTTCATTACCACTGTTGACGGTTATTTTCGTCGCCGTGGGGATCTGGGGCGGATCTCTGGTCGGCGTCAGTTGGAAAGGCATTGATAGCGGGTTCTTCTGGTCGGCAATGCAAAATGCCGTCGACTGGCGTATGGATCTGGTCAACTGTCTGATTAAGAGCGTGGTGTTCGCCATCACGGTGACGTGGATTTCGTTGTTTAACGGCTACGACGCCATCCCGACGTCTGCCGGGATTAGCCGGGCAACCACTCGCACCGTTGTCCACTCGTCTCTGGCTGTTCTGGGGCTGGATTTTGTGCTGACCGCATTGATGTTTGGGAATTGAGTTCATGCAAACGAAAAAAAATGAAATTTGGGTGGGTATCTTTTTATTAGCAGCACTACTGGCGGCGCTGTTTGTTTGCCTGAAGGCGGCGAACGTGACGTCCATACGTACTGAACCGACCTATACGCTTTATGCGACGTTCGATAACATTGGCGGCCTGAAAGCGCGCTCTCCGGTCAGCATTGGTGGCGTTGTTGTGGGCCGGGTGGCGGATATTACGCTGGACCCGAAAACCTATCTGCCGCGCGTAACGCTGGAAATTGAACAACGTTATAACCACATTCCTGATACCAGTTCGCTGAGCATTCGTACTTCCGGCCTGCTGGGGGAACAATATCTGGCATTAAACGTCGGTTTTGAAGACCCGGAACTGGGGACTGCTATCCTGAAGGATGGCGATACAATTCAGGACACCAAGTCTGCGATGGTGCTGGAAGATCTCATTGGTCAGTTCCTTTACGGTAGTAAAGGCGATGACAATAAGAATAGTGGCGATGCGCCAGCTGCTGCGCCAGGTAATAATGAAACCACTGAACCTGTGGGTACAACGAAATAATTTCAGGAGAACCGACGCATGTTTAAACGTTTAATGATGGTCGCTTTGCTGGTGATTGCACCGCTGAGTGCGGCAACCGCGGCAGACCAGACCAATCCGTATAAGCTGATGGACGAGGCGGCGCAGAAAACGTTCGATCGCCTGAAGAATGAGCAACCGCAAATTCGGGCCAACCCGGATTATCTGCGTACCATTGTCGATCAGGAACTGCTGCCATACGTACAGGTGAAATACGCCGGTGCGCTGGTGCTGGGCCAGTATTACAAGAGTGCGACCCCTGCTCAACGTGATGCTTACTTTGCCGCTTTCCGCGAGTACCTGAAGCAGGCTTACGGTCAGGCGCTGGCGATGTATCACGGTCAAACCTATCAGATTGCGCCAGAACAGCCGCTGGGCGATAAAACCATTGTGCCTATTCGCGTTACCATTATTGACCCGAATGGCCGCCCGCCGGTGCGTCTGGACTTCCAGTGGCGTAAAAACTCCCAGACGGGCAACTGGCAGGCTTACGACATGATTGCTGAAGGCGTCAGTATGATCACCACCAAACAAAACGAGTGGGGAACGCTGCTGCGTACCAAAGGTATCGACGGCCTGACTGCACAACTGAAATCGATTTCTCAACAGAAAATCACTCTGGAAGAGAAAAAATAATGAGCGAGTCACTGAGCTGGATGCAGACGGGTGACACGCTGGCGTTATCCGGAGAGCTGGATCAGGACGTTCTGCTACCGCTTTGGGAAATGCGTGAGGAAGCGGTGAAGGGGATTACCAGCATCGATCTTAGCCGTGTGTCCCGCGTGGATACGGGTGGACTGGCACTGCTGCTCCATCTTATCGAACTGGCGAAAAAGCAGGGCAACAACGTGACGCTTCAGGGGGTAAACGACAAAGTGTATACCCTCGCGAAATTGTATAATTTGCCTGCTGATGTTCTGCCTCGTTAAATTTTTTCAGGCCGGATATGGCGTTAACCGCCTGTCCGGCAAACCTGCCTGCAAGTCGAGCCTTGTCTGATTTATCAGCGAGGCTTTTTGCTTATTTATGCCAGCGCAACTTTGCTCTAAGATGTTTCGCTGATTTATTAACTGATGATTGAAGATCCCATGGAAAATAATGAAATTCAGAGCGTGTTGATGAACGCTCTCTCCCTCCAGGAAGTCCACGTTTCCGGCGATGGCAGCCACTTTCAGGTTATTGCCGTGGGTGAGTTGTTTGACGGCATGAGTCGGGTTAAAAAACAGCAGACGGTCTATGGCCCGCTGATGGAATATATTGCGGATAACCGCATTCATGCTGTGTCGATCAAAGCGTATACCCCTGCGGAGTGGGCGCGCGATCGCAAACTGAACGGCTTTTGAGCTATGGGCGATTCGCCGGTAGCGGATATGAATTGTTAACTGAGAACAAACTAAATGGATAAATTTCGTGTTCAGGGGCCAACGAAGCTCCAGGGCGAAGTCACAATTTCCGGCGCTAAAAATGCTGCTCTGCCTATCCTTTTTGCCGCACTACTGGCGGAAGAACCGGTAGAGATCCAGAACGTCCCGAAACTAAAAGACGTCGATACATCAATGAAGCTGCTAAGCCAGCTGGGTGCGAAAGTAGAACGTAATGGTTCTGTGCACATTGATGCCCGCGACGTTAATGTATTCTGCGCACCTTACGATCTGGTTAAAACCATGCGTGCTTCTATCTGGGCGCTGGGGCCGCTGGTAGCGCGCTTTGGTCAGGGGCAAGTTTCACTGCCTGGCGGTTGTACGATCGGTGCACGTCCGGTTGATCTACACATTTCTGGCCTCGAACAATTAGGCGCGACCATCAAACTGGAAGAAGGTTACGTTAAAGCTTCCGTCGATGGTCGTCTGAAAGGCGCACATATCGTGATGGATAAAGTCAGCGTTGGCGCAACGGTGACCATCATGTGTGCTGCAACCCTGGCCGAAGGCACCACGATTATTGAAAACGCAGCGCGTGAACCGGAAATCGTCGATACCGCGAACTTCCTGATTACGCTGGGTGCGAAAATTAGCGGTCAGGGCACCGATCGTATCGTCATCGAAGGTGTGGAACGTTTAGGCGGCGGTGTCTATCGCGTGCTACCGGATCGTATCGAAACCGGTACTTTCCTGGTGGCGGCGGCGATCTCTCGCGGCAAAATTATCTGCCGTAACGCGCAGCCAGATACTCTGGACGCCGTGCTGGCGAAACTGCGTGACGCTGGAGCGGACATCGAAGTCGGCGAAGACTGGATTAGCCTGGATATGCATGGCAAACGTCCGAAGGCTGTTAACGTACGTACCGCGCCGCATCCGGCATTCCCGACCGATATGCAGGCCCAGTTCACGCTGTTGAACCTGGTGGCAGAAGGGACCGGGTTCATCACCGAAACGGTCTTTGAAAACCGCTTTATGCATGTGCCAGAGCTGAGCCGTATGGGCGCGCACGCCGAAATCGAAAGCAATACCGTTATTTGTCACGGTGTTGAAAAACTTTCTGGCGCACAGGTTATGGCAACCGATCTGCGTGCATCAGCAAGCCTGGTGTTGGCTGGCTGTATTGCGGAAGGGACGACCGTGGTTGATCGTATTTATCACATCGATCGTGGCTACGAACGCATTGAAGACAAACTGCGCGCTTTAGGTGCAAATATTGAGCGTGTGAAAGGCGAGTAATCGTCTGAGAGCTGGCAGCCCCGTTCGCGGGGCTACCGCCAGACCACTCATTTTTTCGGTTTAGTGTAGCTACGCATCAACTGCGTTCTGTCGATAAACTCATGGGTCTGCGGATCATGGTAGCGAGATGGCCAGATAATCCAGGGGTCAGTTCCCAGGGCTTTCGCAATAATCATCTCTCCTTTCGGCCAGGGGCGCGATAATGCGTTCGCCAGCGTTGAGGAACTCAAACCATTTCTGCGAGATTCCGCCGCCATTGACGTTCCCTTCTTGCGCAAACCCGCAATGATGTCAGCGGGATGCCAGTCAATGAAATTACTTTCCATCTTTCCTCACTCCTTAAGTTAGTCGCTTTCATTCAGAACACTTCTTCTGTCGAGCATCACTATACTCCTGATGGCCTATTGCTCTAAAAAGTTCCTGTAAAGAGTGTGAATATTCAGAATATATAAAGATGTACAGCCCTATTTTTCAGGTGTTATAGAGCTGAATAAGTGTTTTTATGGAATTTACTGGAATCATCCCGCGCGCTGCGCGGGATGAGGGGAGGGGATTAACGATCGCGTTGAACAGCGATGTGCGCGAGGCCGATGAGTGCTTCTCGCCAAGGGGTGTCCGGGAGCACCTGTAACGCTGCGATGGCTTTGTCTGCTTCTTCCTCAGCACGCTGACGCGTCCATTCAAGAGATCCACAAGCGTTCATTGCTTCCAGAACCGGTTCCAGAAGATGGCGACCGTTACCCTGTTCGATGGCGGTACGAATCATCTGTGCCTGTTCTGGTGTGCCATGATGCATTGCATGCAGCAGCGGCAGCGTCGGTTTACCTTCGTTCAGATCGTCGCCGACGTTTTTACCTAACTGTTCGCCATCGGCATTGTAATCGAGTAAATCGTCGATCAACTGGAAAGCAGTGCCGAGATAGCGCCCATAATCCTGCAGGCCTTTCTCCTCCTCCGGCGTACAGCCAGCCAGAATCCCGGAACACTGCGCGGCAGCCTCAAACAGACGCGCGGTTTTGCTATAGATAACGCGCATGTAGTTTTCTTCAGTGATGTCCGGATCGTTAACGTTCATCAGTTGCAGAACTTCACCTTCTGCGATGACGTTTACGGCTTCTGACATGACTTCCAGCACTTTGAGCGAACCGAGGCTGGTCATCATCTGGAACGCGCGGGTATAAATAAAATCGCCTACCAGCACGCTGGCGGCATTGCCAAATGCGGCGTTGGCGGTAGCTTTACCCCTGCGCATATCTGATTCATCCACAACGTCGTCGTGCAGCAGAGTCGCCGTGTGGATAAACTCGATCAGGGCAGCAATGGTGACATGCGCATTTCCCTCATAGCCAACAGCTCGTGCAGCCAGTACAGCAATCATCGGACGAATACGTTTACCGCCGCCGCTGACGATGTAATAGCCTAACTGATTGATCAGTTGGACGTCGGAATTAAGCTGCTCAAGGATTGCCGCATTAACACCCGCCATATCTTGCGCGGTTAACTCATTGATTTTTTCTAAATTCATCGCAAAAGCCGGGCTTTTCGCCCCGATTACCTTACTGTGAACAAAGGCAACTTAGGGTTTATGGTTAGGAATATAGGGTGATTGTACTGAAAAAATGGCACAGATAAACGTTACCGTACAAGTTGTGTTTTTTTTCTTCGTGTATTGACTGTAGCACTTGTCAAAGGCGTGCGTTTTGCGTAATATTCGCGCCCTATTGTGAATATTTATAGCGCACTCTGAATCATTGAAAAGGTGTGCGCGGAAGCGGAGTTTTATATGTACGCGGTTTTCCAAAGTGGTGGTAAACAACACCGAGTAAGCGAAGGTCAGACCGTTCGCCTGGAAAAGCTGGACATCGCAACTGGCGAAACTGTTGAGTTCGCTGAAGTGCTGATGATCGCAAACGGTGAAGAAGTCAAAATCGGCGTTCCTTTCGTTGATGGCGGCGTAATCAAAGCTGAAGTTGTTGCTCACGGTCGTGGCGAGAAAGTTAAAATCGTTAAGTTTCGTCGTCGTAAACACTATCGTAAGCAGCAGGGCCATCGTCAGTGGTTCACTGATGTGAAAATTACTGGCATCAGCGCCTAAGACCTGAGGAGAGATTTCAAATGGCACATAAAAAGGCTGGCGGCTCCACACGTAACGGTCGCGATTCAGAAGCTAAACGCCTGGGCGTTAAGCGTTTCGGTGGCGAATCCGTTCTGGCGGGTAGCATCATCGTTCGTCAACGTGGTACCAAATTCCACGCTGGCGCTAACGTAGGTTGCGGTCGTGACCACACTCTGTTTGCTAAAGCAGACGGTAAAGTGAAATTCGAAGTTAAAGGCCCGAAAAACCGTAAATTTATCAGCATCGAAGCTGAATAAGTTTTTCGCGTCCCGGTAACGGATGAAAGCCCCGCAACACGTTGCGGGGCTTTTTACATTCGATAACCGGTAAAAATGCGCATGGTGCGACGTTAATCCGCAAATGCGCTTTGCAGGGAATACGGTATGAAGCAGCAGGCAGGCATTGGCATTCTTTTGGCGCTCACCACAGCAATTTGCTGGGGGGCGTTGCCAATCGCAATGAAGCAGGTGCTGGAGGTGATGGAACCTCCGACAATCGTGTTTTACCGTTTCTTGATGGCGAGTATTGGCCTTGGTGCCATTCTTGCGGTGAAGAAGAGGTTGCCGCCATTACGCGTGTTTCGTAAGCCACGCTGGTTGATTTTGTTGGCAGTGGCGACCGCCGGGCTGTTTGGGAACTTCATCCTGTTCAGCTCATCCTTGCAATACCTGAGTCCGACCGCTTCGCAGGTGATTGGGCAACTCTCGCCAGTTGGCATGATGGTTGCCAGCGTATTTATCCTGAAAGAGAAAATGCGCAGCACTCAGGTTGTAGGGGCATTGATGCTCCTGAGCGGCCTGGTGATGTTTTTTAACACCAGTCTGGTCGAGATATTTACAAAGCTCACCGATTACACCTGGGGAGTAATCTTTGGGGTCGGTGCGGCGACGGTGTGGGTGAGTTATGGCGTGGCGCAAAAGGTTTTATTGCGTCGGCTGGCCTCACCGCAGATCCTGTTTTTACTGTACACTTTATGTACAATTGCGCTCTTCCCTCTGGCAAAGCCTGGAGTGATAGCGCAGCTTAGCCACTGGCAGCTCGCATGTTTAATTTTTTGCGGACTGAATACATTGGTAGGATATGGCGCCCTGGCGGAAGCGATGGCTCGCTGGCAGGCAGCGCAGGTGAGCGCGATCATCACGCTCACCCCACTGTTTACGCTGTTTTTTTCAGATCTTTTATCACTGGCCTGGCCCGATTTCTTCGCCAGACCGATGTTAAACCTTTTAGGTTATCTCGGTGCGTTTGTCGTGGTTGCGGGCGCGATGTATTCCGCCATTGGTCATCGTATTTGGGGTGGATTACGTAAGCATACAACGGTGGTATCGCAACCCCGCGCAGGCGAATGATTTACGGAGAATAAAATGAAGTTTGTTGATGAAGCATCGATTCTGGTCGTTGCAGGTGATGGCGGTAATGGTTGCGTGAGCTTCCGCCGTGAAAAGTATATTCCGAAAGGCGGCCCGGATGGCGGCGACGGCGGTGACGGTGGTGACGTATGGATGGAAGCCGACGAGAACCTGAACACGCTTATCGATTATCGTTTTGAAAAATCTTTCCGTGCAGAGCGCGGTCAGAACGGTGCAAGCCGCGACTGTACCGGTAAGCGCGGTAAAGACGTAACGATTAAAGTACCGGTAGGTACGCGTGTTATCGATCAGGGTACCGGTGAAACCATGGGCGATATGACCAAACACGGTCAGCGTCTGCTGGTTGCCAAGGGCGGCTGGCACGGTCTGGGCAATACCCGCTTCAAATCGTCCGTTAACCGTACGCCACGGCAGAAAACCAACGGCACGCCGGGCGATAAGCGTGAGCTGCTGCTGGAGCTGATGCTGCTGGCTGACGTCGGTATGTTGGGGATGCCAAACGCGGGTAAATCGACCTTTATTCGTGCGGTATCGGCGGCTAAACCGAAAGTGGCGGATTATCCGTTTACCACTCTGGTACCAAGCCTGGGCGTGGTGCGAATGGACAACGAAAAGAGCTTCGTTGTTGCCGATATTCCAGGGCTGATTGAAGGCGCTGCAGAAGGCGCAGGTCTGGGCATTCGCTTCCTGAAGCACCTGGAACGTTGCCGCGTTCTGTTGCACCTCATCGATATCGATCCGATTGACGGCACCGATCCGGTTGAAAACGCGCGTATTATTATCAGCGAGCTGGAAAAATACAGCCAGGATCTGGCGGCGAAACCGCGTTGGTTAGTCTTCAACAAGATCGATCTGCTGGATAAGGCAGAAGCCGAAGAGAAAGCGAAAGCGATCGCTGAAGCGCTGGGCTGGGAAGATAAATATTATCTGATCTCTGCGGCGAGCGGACTGGGCGTGAAAGATCTCTGCTGGGATGTGATGACCTTTATCATTGAAAACCCGGTCGTGCAGGCTGAAGAAGCGAAACAGCCAGAGAAAGTCGAATTCATGTGGGATGATTATCACCGTCAGCAGCTTGAAGAGATTGCTGAAGAGGATGATGAAGACTGGGATGACGACTGGGACGAAGACGACGAAGAAGGCGTTGAGTTCATTTACAAGCGTTAATCAGCAAAACCCCGGCCATGCGCCGGGGTTTCTCTTTAGACTAATTGTTCTGGTAAATATCTTTATACAAACGGCTTTCAAAACGTACCAACGGAATACGGCGATTACGCTGATCCGCCGGTTCTACTGCATAGCCAGAAAGATATTGTACAAACGCCATTCGTTGCCCGCTCGCCGTGGTAATGAATCCCGCCAGGTTATATACCCCCTGCAACGAGCCGGTTTTCGCTGAGACTTTGCCATCCACGCCCGCCTGATGCAGACCTGCACGGTACTGCAAAGAGCCGTCATAGCCCGCCAGCGGCAGCATAGAGATAAAGTTAAGTTCATTGTCGTGTTGGGCTATGTATTGCAGCACCTGCATCATGGTGGCGGGGGCAATCAGGTTATGCCGCGAAAGCCCTGAACCATCGGCAATAATGGTGTTACCAATATCGACACCGGCTTGCTGGCGCAGGATCTGACGCACGGCGTCCGACCCGGCCCGCCATGTTCCAGGCACATTGAAGCGCGCATGGCCGATCATGCGGAAAACCGTATCGGCAATCATGTTGTCCGACTTTTTCAGCATAATCTTAAGCAGATCGTGCAGCGGGGCCGACTGTTTACTGGCAACTACCGTTCCAGGTTCGTTAACCTGAGTCTGGCGTAGCAGTGTTCCGCTCCAGGTGATACCTGCCTGTTTTAACTCATCTTTCAGAATTGCTCCAGCATAGCTGGCACCATCCTGCACGGCAAAAGCCAACGGGAGCGGCTCAGAACGTTGTGGCAGGCATCCGGTCAGCGTAAAGCGGTTCAGGTCGCCTGGCACCACATCCAGCTCGCAGTATTGCGCTTCGGCAGAACCACGGGGGAGGGTGCGTACCTGGCTGAACATCGTAACGGGGTAATAAGATGCCACGCGTATAAAAGCCATATCACCAGGTTTTGGGGCACTATAGAGCGAGACGGAGAAACAGTTGCGGTCAACTATGGCGGCGGCAGGCGGAGCGCTAAAGCATTGTGTCATGTCATTCCATGGCCAGCCGGGGGCTTTATCGTGGCTGGCGAAAATGGAGGTATCTATCAACACATTGCCATCGATTTGGTTGACGCCAGATTTTTTCAAAGTCGCGACCATATTGCGAATATCCTGACGTTTTAACGTCGGATCGGCACCAAATCGCGCTACTAAGTCACCCTTAAGTACACCGTTTTCCACATTACCTTTGGTTTCAAGCGTCGTGGTAAAACGAAAATCGGGGCCGAGTTGAATCAACGCCGCCAGCGCAGTAATCACTTTCTGCGTGCTGGCGGGCAGCGCCATCTGCTGACTGTGGTAATCAATAGCGGGGGCCGACGCGCCGACTTTTTGCACCATCAGGGCAAGGTTGGCACCAGCGGGGAGTTGAGTAATGTACTCATCAACATTTGCGGCCTGAACACTGAACGCTATACAGCTGGTCAATCCGATGATAAATCTGGAAAATCGCATAATCTCGCGCTAACAACCTGGAATCGAGCCGTCATACTACGGCGCAACGCCCTATAAAGTAAACGATGACCCTTCGGGAACTTCAGGGTAAAATGACTATCAAAATGTGAATTGTAGCTGACCTGGGACCTGTACCCGGGTCGGTATTTTTTTGCTTCTGGTCCCGGTGAGGAGTTATGCCGGGCAGGCCGAACAGCCGGGGTGGGTGAAGACTTGCCCCATCAGGAATATTCAAGAGGTATAACAAATGCAAGCTATTCCGATGACCTTACGCGGCGCTGAAAAATTACGCGAAGAGCTGGATTTTCTGAAATCTGTGCGCCGTCCTGAAATCATTGCTGCTATCGCGGAAGCGCGTGAGCATGGCGACCTGAAAGAAAACGCCGAATACCACGCAGCTCGTGAACAGCAGGGCTTCTGCGAAGGCCGTATCAAAGACATCGAAGCCAAGCTGTCGAACGCGCAGGTGATTGATGTCACCAAAATGCCCAACAATGGGCGCGTTATTTTTGGTGCTACCGTAACGGTGCTGAATCTCGATTCTGACGAAGAACAGACTTATCGCATCGTTGGCGATGACGAAGCTGACTTTAAACAAAACCTGATTTCTGTAAACTCGCCTATTGCTCGTGGCCTGATCGGCAAAGAAGAAGATGATGTTGTGGTCATCAAAACGCCGGGCGGCGAAGTAGAATTTGAAGTAATTAAGGTGGAATACCTGTAAGAATTACCCAATACTCAAGATGTTGATGTATTGTAAAGAAAGGAAAAAGGCCGCTATGCGGCCTTTTATCAACGAACAGAGCGTGGCATTTTGCTCTCCTGCCTGCGGGAAACCCCTCGTTTTACACAGCAAATGTGTGTAACTTTAGGATAATCTTAGCGTGGCAGCGAGATTTTACGTTCTTTAGTTGGGCGATAAAGCACCAGCGTTTTACCGATGACCTGTACATTACAGGCGCCGGTTTCGCGCACGATAGCTTCCACGATCAAGGTTTTAGTTTCGCGATCTTCGGTGGCGATTTTCACCTTGATGAGTTCATGGTGCTCTAACGCTTGTTCAATCTCGGCCAGCACCCCTTCGGTCAAACCATTACTGCCAAGCAGAACAACTGGCTTGAGCGGATGTGCCAGACCTTTCAGGTGCTGTTTTTGTTTAGTACTCAGATTCATCGTATTTTTTGCTTACGTTGGGATTGAAAACGGGTCATTCTACCGCCATCTCCCATATATCACCAAATAGGCGCGTAAAAATTTACGCAATTGGTTACGATGAGTTATCCCAATGGGAAAGTTAAATGACAGGTAAGAAGCGTTCTGCCAGCTCCAGCCGCTGGCTTCAGGAACACTTTAGCGATAAATATGTTCAACAGGCACAGAAAAAGGGGTTACGTTCCCGTGCCTGGTTTAAACTTGATGAAATACAGCAAAGTGACAAACTCTTTAAACCGGGAATGACGGTTGTCGACCTTGGTGCTGCTCCGGGTGGTTGGTCACAATATGTGGTCACCCAAATTGGCGGCAAAGGCCGCATCATCGCTTGCGATCTTTTACCTATGGATCCTATCGTTGGTGTGGACTTTCTTCAGGGCGATTTTCGTGATGAACTGGTGATGAAAGCACTGCTGGAGCGCGTTGGCGACAGCAAAGTCCAGGTTGTCATGTCCGATATGGCACCAAACATGAGCGGAACACCGGCGGTGGATATCCCCCGTGCCATGTATCTGGTGGAACTGGCGCTAGAAATGTGTCGTGATGTATTAGCGCCAGGTGGCAGTTTTGTTGTGAAGGTGTTCCAGGGCGAAGGTTTCGATGAGTATCTAAGGGAAATTCGCTCCCTGTTTACGAAGGTCAAAGTTCGTAAGCCGGACTCTTCTCGTGCACGTTCGCGGGAAGTGTATATTGTAGCGACCGGGCGTAAACCCTAACCGGGAGATTTCAGACGAAAGTTTGAAAGATGCTGGATATAGAGTATCCTGACGCTGTTTTTAACACAGTTGTAATAAGAGGTTAATCCCTTGAGTGACATGGCGAAAAACCTAATACTCTGGCTGGTCATTGCCGTTGTGCTGATGTCAGTATTCCAGAGCTTTGGGCCCAGCGAGTCTAATGGCCGTAAGGTGGATTACTCTACCTTCCTACAAGAGGTCAATAACGACCAGGTTCGTGAAGCGCGTATCAACGGACGTGAAATCAACGTTACCAAGAAAGATAGTAACCGTTATACCACTTACATTCCGGTTCAGGATCCGAAATTACTGGATAACCTGTTGACCAAGAACGTCAAGGTTGTCGGTGAACCGCCTGAAGAACCAAGCCTGCTGGCTTCTATCTTCATCTCCTGGTTCCCGATGCTGTTGCTGATTGGTGTCTGGATCTTCTTCATGCGTCAAATGCAGGGCGGCGGTGGCAAAGGTGCCATGTCGTTTGGTAAGAGCAAAGCGCGCATGCTGACGGAAGATCAGATCAAAACGACCTTTGCTGACGTTGCGGGCTGCGACGAAGCAAAAGAAGAAGTTGCTGAACTGGTTGAGTATCTGCGCGAGCCGAGCCGCTTCCAGAAACTCGGCGGTAAGATCCCGAAAGGCGTCCTGATGGTCGGTCCTCCGGGTACCGGTAAAACGCTGCTGGCGAAAGCGATTGCAGGCGAAGCAAAAGTTCCGTTCTTTACTATCTCCGGTTCTGACTTCGTAGAAATGTTCGTCGGTGTGGGTGCATCCCGTGTTCGTGATATGTTCGAACAGGCGAAGAAAGCGGCACCGTGCATCATCTTTATCGATGAAATCGACGCCGTAGGCCGCCAGCGTGGCGCAGGTCTGGGCGGTGGTCACGATGAACGTGAACAGACTTTGAACCAGATGCTGGTTGAGATGGATGGCTTCGAAGGTAACGAAGGTATCATCGTTATCGCCGCAACTAACCGTCCGGACGTTCTCGACCCGGCCCTGCTGCGTCCTGGCCGTTTCGACCGTCAGGTTGTGGTTGGCTTGCCAGATGTTCGCGGTCGTGAGCAGATCCTGAAAGTTCACATGCGTCGCGTACCATTGGCTCCCGATATCGACGCGGCAATCATTGCCCGTGGTACTCCTGGTTTCTCCGGTGCTGACCTGGCGAACCTGGTGAACGAAGCGGCACTGTTCGCTGCTCGTGGCAACAAACGCGTTGTGTCGATGGTTGAGTTCGAGAAAGCGAAAGACAAAATCATGATGGGTGCGGAACGTCGCTCCATGGTGATGACGGAAGCGCAGAAAGAATCAACGGCTTACCACGAAGCGGGTCATGCGATTATCGGTCGCCTGGTGCCGGAACACGATCCGGTGCACAAAGTGACGATTATCCCACGCGGTCGTGCGCTGGGTGTGACTTTCTTCTTGCCTGAGGGCGACGCAATCAGCGCCAGCCGTCAGAAACTGGAAAGCCAGATTTCTACGCTGTACGGTGGTCGTCTGGCAGAAGAGATCATCTACGGGCCGGAACATGTTTCTACCGGTGCGTCCAACGATATTAAAGTTGCGACCAACCTGGCACGTAACATGGTGACTCAGTGGGGCTTCTCTGAGAAATTGGGTCCACTGCTGTACGCAGAAGAAGAAGGTGAAGTGTTCCTCGGCCGTAGCGTAGCGAAAGCGAAACATATGTCTGATGAAACTGCACGTATCATCGACCAGGAAGTAAAAGCACTGATTGAGCGTAACTATAATCGTGCGCGTCAGCTTCTGACCGACAATATGGATATTCTGCATGCGATGAAAGATGCTCTCATGAAATATGAGACTATCGACGCACCGCAGATTGATGACCTGATGGCACGTCGCGATGTACGTCCGCCAGCGGGCTGGGAAGAACCAGGCGCTTCTAACAATTCTGGCGACAATGGTAGTCCAAAGGCTCCACGTCCGGTTGATGAACCGCGTACGCCGAACCCGGGTAACACCATGTCAGAGCAGTTAGGCGACAAGTAAGTTCCCGCATCAGATGACTGTATTTGTACCGAAAACCCCGGGGCGTGCTCCGGGGTTTTTTCTTATCAATTCATACCAGGGATAACACCATGAAACTCTTTGCCCAAGGCACTTCACTGGACCTTAGCCATCCTCACGTAATGGGGATCCTCAACGTCACGCCTGATTCCTTTTCGGATGGCGGCACGCATAACTCGCTGATAGATGCGGTGAAACATGCGAATCTGATGATCAACGCTGGCGCGACGATCATTGACGTTGGTGGCGAGTCCACGCGCCCAGGAGCGGCGGAAGTTAGCGTTGAAGAAGAGTTGCAACGTGTTATTCCTGTGGTTGAGGCAATTGCTCAACGCTTCGAAGTCTGGATCTCGGTAGATACATCCAAACCAGAAGTCATCCGTGAGTCAGCGAAAGTTGGCGCTCACATTATTAACGATATCCGCTCCCTTTCCGAACCTGGCGCTCTGGAGGCGGCTGCAGAAACCGGTTTACCGGTTTGTCTGATGCATATGCAGGGAAATCCAAAAACCATGCAGGAAGCCCCGAAGTATGACGATGTCTTTGCGGAAGTGAATCGCTACTTTATTGAGCAAATAGCACGTTGCGAGCAGGCGGGTATCGCAAAAGAGAAATTGTTGCTCGACCCCGGATTCGGTTTCGGTAAAAATCTCTCCCATAACTATTCATTACTGGCGCGCCTGGCTGAATTTCACCATTTCAACCTGCCGCTGTTGGTGGGTATGTCACGAAAATCGATGATTGGGCAACTGCTGAACGTGGGGCCGTCCGAGCGCCTGAGCGGTAGTCTGGCCTGTGCGGTCATTGCCGCAATGCAAGGCGCGCACATCATTCGTGTTCATGACGTCAAAGAAACCGTAGAAGCGATGCGGGTGGTGGAAGCCACTCTGTCTGCAAAGGAAAACAAACGCTATGAGTAATCGTAAATATTTCGGTACCGATGGGATTCGTGGTCGTGTAGGGGATGCGCCGATCACACCTGATTTTGTGCTTAAGCTGGGTTGGGCAGCGGGTAAAGTGCTGGCGCGCCACGGCTCCCGTAAGATCATTATTGGTAAAGACACGCGTATTTCTGGCTATATGCTGGAGTCAGCACTGGAAGCGGGTCTGGCGGCTGCGGGCCTTTCCGCACTCTTCACTGGCCCGATGCCAACACCGGCCGTGGCTTATCTGACGCGTACTTTCCGCGCAGAGGCTGGGATTGTGATATCTGCATCGCATAACCCGTTCTACGATAACGGCATTAAATTCTTCTCTATCGACGGCACCAAACTGCCGGATGCGGTAGAAGAGGCCATCGAAGCGGAAATGGAAAAAGAGATCAGCTGTGTTGATTCGGCAGAACTGGGTAAAGCCAGCCGTATCGTTGATGCTGCGGGTCGCTATATCGAGTTTTGCAAAGCCACGTTCCCGAACGAACTTAGCCTCAGTGAACTGAAGATTGTGGTGGATTGTGCAAATGGTGCGACTTATCACATCGCGCCGAACGTGCTGCGTGAACTGGGGGCGAACGTTATCGCTATCGGTTGTGAGCCGAACGGTGTGAACATCAATGCTGAAGTGGGGGCTACCGACGTTCGCGCGCTCCAGGCTCGTGTGCTGGCTGAAAAAGCGGATCTCGGTATTGCCTTCGACGGCGACGGCGATCGCGTGATTATGGTTGACCATGAAGGCAATAAAGTCGATGGCGATCAGATCATGTATATCATCGCGCGTGAAGGTCTTCGTCAGGGCCAGCTGCGTGGTGGCGCGGTGGGTACATTGATGAGCAACATGGGGCTTGAACTGGCGCTGAAACAGTTAGGTATTCCATTTGCGCGCGCGAAAGTGGGTGACCGCTACGTACTGGAAAAAATGCAGGAGAAAGGCTGGCGTATCGGTGCAGAGAACTCCGGTCATGTGATCCTGCTGGATAAAACCACTACCGGTGACGGTATCGTTGCTGGCTTGCAGGTGCTGGCGGCGATGGCGCGTAACCATATGAGCCTGCACGACCTTTGCAGCGGCATGAAAATGTTCCCGCAGATTCTGGTTAACGTGCGTTACACCGCAGGTAGCGGCGATCCGCTGGAGCATGAATCAGTCAAAGCTGTGACCGCAGAAGTTGAAGCGGCGCTGGGTAGCCGTGGACGTGTGCTGTTGCGTAAATCCGGCACCGAACCGTTAATTCGCGTGATGGTGGAAGGCGAAGACGAAGCGCAGGTGACTGAATTTGCACACCGCATCGCCGATGCAGTAAAAGCCGTTTAAAGCGTTAGATAACTGGCTAAAAAGGCGGCGATTGTCGCCTTTTTTCTCAGCGAACACATCGGTTTTGCTGTTTTTTTCCGCAGTTGATACAATGCAATAAAATTGCCCTTGCGAAGGTCATTCGCTTTGGTTAGTATTCACACCCGCTTCAGTGGGAAAGATTAAAAACTCCCGCTTTATTGGTTGAAGCATTGGTACGCGGCAACTCCGCAAGGAACAGGTTGATTATGTACGAAGCTCTTTTAGTAGTTTTCCTTATTGTGGCAATTGGCCTTGTTGGTCTGATCATGCTGCAGCAAGGTAAAGGCGCTGATATGGGAGCCTCCTTCGGAGCAGGCGCTTCCGCTACGCTGTTTGGTTCAAGTGGTTCTGGTAACTTCATGACCCGCATGACGGCGCTGCTGGCAACGTTATTCTTCATCATCAGTCTGGTGCTGGGTAACATCAATAGCAATAAAACCAATAAAGGTAGCGAATGGGAAAACCTGAGTGCGCCGGCGAAAACCGAACAAACTCAGCCAGCTGCTCCGGCTAAGCCGACCAGCGATATCCCGAACTAAAAAGTAGTATCCGTGCCGAGGTGGTGGAATTGGTAGACACGCTACCTTGAGGTGGTAGTGCCCAATAGGGCTTACGGGTTCAAGTCCCGTCCTCGGTACCAAATTCCAGAAAAGAGACGCTGAAAAGCGTCTTTTTTCGTTTTGGTCCTGGTCTGAGGAATGGTTGTCAGGTATCTGTATCTCGTCCAGTTGCTTTACTCGTAGCTGGTACTTTGAAACGATGGTGCCGGTACGCCTTAGTTATAAACTTTTCCCTTCTGCTGACATAATTGGCACTTTATTGTGTCAACTCCAGTTCCGGTACGAATACGGATATGTTTACTTCTCGATAAACCATCCTGCTCCTGTCAGTATAACTACTGATGGCTACGTTCTGCGTAATGTTTAGAGACGCATTGATAATGTTATTTAATTACTGAGAACAATGGCCGCATCATTTAAAAAGAAAAAACTAACAGTGTTTCGGTCTGATATGGATCAGAGTTGAAAAACATGTCTGATATAAAATTGAACATTGTTGATAATTGTTTATATTGGTTGTGAACTTGGATTTCTGGATGACAGTATTCAACAAATTTGTTAGAAGTTTTAAATCTCATTGGTTGTTGTATCTTTGTGTTATTGTTTTTGGTATTACGAACTTAGTCGCCTCTTCCGGAGCGCATATGGTTCAGCGATTGCTGTTTTTCGTTCTGACCATCCTGGTTGTTAAACGTATATCATCCCTTCCGCTTCGCCTGCTTGTTGCCGCACCATTTGTGTTACTGACAGCGGCAGATATGAGTATTAGCCTCTATTCATGGTGTACCTTTGGTACAACTTTCAATGATGGATTTGCGATTAGTGTGCTGCAGAGTGATCCGGATGAAGTTGTCAAAATGCTGGGAATGTATATCCCTTATCTATGTGCTTTTGCCTTTTTATCCCTTCTTTTTTTTGCAGTAATAATAAAATATAATGTTTCCTTGCCGACAAAAAAAGTGACAGGAATATTATTGCTGATTGTCATTTCGGGAAGTTTATTTTCCGCTTGTCAATTTGCTTATAAAGATGCAAAAAATAAAGAGGCGTTCAGTCCATATATACTAGCGTCGCGATTTGCTACCTATACGCCGTTTTTCAATCTCAATTATTTTGCTTTAGCAGCGAAAGAGCATCAAAGATTACTCTCAATTGCAAACACGGTGCCGTATTTTCAACTATCAGTCAGGGATACAGGTATTGATACCTACGTGTTGATTGTGGGGGAGTCTGTACGTGTCGACAATATGTCTTTGTATGGATATACACGCTCTACGACACCGCAAGTCGAAGCACAAAGAAAACAGATCAAACTGTTTAATCAAGCAATAAGCGGTGCACCTTACACTGCGCTGTCGGTTCCCCTTTCTTTAACTGCTGATTCTGTTTTGAGTCATGACATTCATAATTACCCCGACAACATTATTAATATGGCTAATCAGGCAGGATTTCAGACTTTCTGGCTAAGTTCGCAATCCGCTTTTCGGCAGAATGGTACAGCAGTTACCAGTATCGCCATGCGCGCCATGGAAACAGTTTATGTCAGAGGATTTGATGAATTGTTGTTGCCGCATTTATCGCAAGCATTACAGCAAAATACGCAGCAAAAGAAACTGATTGTTCTTCATTTAAATGGAAGCCATGAACCGGCTTGTAGCGCCTATCCGCAATCCAGCGCCGTGTTTCAACCGCAGGACGATCAGGATGCCTGCTATGACAACTCCATTCATTACACAGATAGTTTGCTAGGTCAGGTTTTTGAATTATTAAAAGATCGCCGCGCCTCGGTCATGTATTTTGCCGACCACGGCCTGGAACGCGACCCTACGAAGAAGAACGTCTATTTTCATGGAGGCAGGGAGGCCAGCCAGCAGGCATATCATGTCCCGATGTTTATCTGGTATAGCCCCGTTCTTGGGGATGGCGTGGATCGCACAACGGAAAACGATATCTTTTCCACTGCGTACAATAATTACCTTATTAATGCGTGGATGGGGGTAACAAAGCCGGAACAGCCGCAAACGCTTGAGGAAGTGATTGCACACTATAAAGGAGACTCACGGGTTGTAGATGCAAACCATGATGTTTTCGATTTTGTGATGCTAAGAAAGGAGTTTACTGAGGATAAGCAAGGTAACCCCACCCCTGAAGGGCAGGGTTGATGTCGAATTACTGGCCTTTATTTTCCAGATTCTCCACCTGCGGCACGCCCGAAGCGGCAGAGGAGGAGAGGAGGCCAGTTTTGGCATAACCGAAAAGTTTCTCGCGGGTATCGGTGATATCCAGGTTGCGCATGGTCAGTTGACCGATACGATCATCTGGCGAGAACACCGAGTCGCCTTTTTCCATCGTCAGACGCTCTGGCTTGTAGGTCAGGTTCTCTGAGACGGTATTCAGGATTGAATAATCGTTCCCACGGCGCAGCTCCAGGGTAACTTCACCAGTGATCTGGCTGGCAACCCAGCGTTGCAGAGAGTCACGCAGCATCAGCGCCTGGGAGTCAAACCAACGCCCCTGGTACAGCAGACGGCCCAACTGACGACCATGCGCGTGATACTGCTCAATGGTGTCTTCGTTGTGAATACCGGTCAACAGGCGTTCATACGCAATGTGCAGCAGCGCCATCCCCGGAGCCTCGTAAATACCACGGCTTTTCGCTTCGATGATACGGTTTTCAATCTGGTCGCTCATGCCCAGGCCGTGACGACCGCCGATGCGGTTAGCTTCCAGCATCATTTCTATGTCGTCGCTAAAGGTTTTACCGTTCAGCGCCACTGGATGACCTTGCTCAAAGCGTACTGTGACTTCTTCTGCCGGGATCTTCACGCTCTCATCCCAGAACTTCACGCCCATAATGGGGTTGACGATTTTGACGCTGGAGTTGAGGTATTCCAGATCCTTCGCTTCATGCGTTGCACCAAGCATGTTGGAGTCCGTGGAGTAGGCTTTTTCGACAGACATTTTGTAGTCGAAACCGCAGGCAATCATAAATTCAGACATTTCATGACGACCGCCCAGTTCATCAATAAAGTCAGTATCAAGCCACGGTTTGTAAATCTGCAGTTCAGCATTGGTCAGCAGACCGTAACGGTAGAAACGTTCGATATCGTTTCCTTTATAGGTGCTGCCGTCACCCCAGATATTCACGCCATCTTCTTTCATAGCAGCAACCAGCATGGTGCCGGTCACGGCGCGGCCCAGCGGCGTCGTGTTGAAATAGGTCAGGCCGCCAGTGGTGTTATGAAATGCGCCACACTGAATAGCGGCAATACCTTCGGCCACCAGTTGTTTGCGGCAGTCGATCAGACGTGCGTTCTCCGCGCCGTATTCCATGGCACGACGAGGGATCGCATCATAATCCTCTTCGTCTGGCTGGCCCAGATTTGCAGTATATGCATAAGGAACCGCTCCCTTTTGTCGCATCCACAGCAGTGCGGCACTGGTGTCCAGACCGCCGGAAAAAGCGATACCAATACGTTGACCTACCGGGAGATGCTTGAGAATCGTCGTCATAAAATAACACCCTGCTTAATTAACTGATGATGAGCCTGGATTTCCGCTCTCACTGAATTTTTATGCAAAATAAATGAGTTTTCATTTAATCATCTTTTATCGGAGACAGGAAGAGTTTAGTGTGTTTTTTGTAAAATAATGCGCTTAAGGGAGAGCAGGAGAAGGCAAAAGTATTCAACAAATGAAAGTGAACTGGATATTCATTCACGTGATTAGCAATAAACGTTGACAAAATGTGGCATGGATCACTATAATGCCTGCAGATTTTACGTCCCGTCTCGGTACACCAAATCCCAGCAGTATTTGCATTTTTTACCCAAAACGAGTAGAATTTGCCACGTTTCAGGCGCGGGGTGGAGCAGCCTGGTAGCTCGTCGGGCTCATAACCCGAAGGTCGTCGGTTCAAATCCGGCCCCCGCAACCACTTTCCCTTAGAGTCTTTTTTCAAATATACTGTGAAGACTTCGGCCTTCGTAGTGGGATTTGAAAAAATCCTTCTGGAAAGTGCTCCAGACCGCAGTTGCGGTTATAGGGTTCAGTTATATAAAGCCCCGATTTATCGGGGTTTTTTGTTATCTGACTACAGAATAACTGGGCTTTAGGCCCTTTTTTTATGTCTTGGGGGTGGGCTTGTCCACATTAGAGCAAAAATTAACAGAGATGATTACTGCGCCAGTTGAGGCCCTGGGTTTTGAACTGGTTGGCATCGAATTTATTCGCGGTCGCACATCCACACTGCGCATCTATATTGATAGTGAAGATGGCATCAATGTTGATGATTGTGCTGATGTGAGCCACCAGGTAAGTGCTGTGCTGGATGTTGAAGATCCCATCACCGTTGCTTATAACCTGGAAGTCTCCTCACCGGGTCTCGATCGCCCACTGTTCACGGCTGAACACTACGCCCGTTTCGTCGGAGAAGAGGTGACTCTGGTTCTCCGCATGGCGGTACAAAACCGTCGTAAATGGCAGGGCGTTATCAAAGCGGTAGACGGTGAAATGATCACAGTTACCGTCGAAGGTAAAGATGAAGTGTTCGCGCTGAGTAATATCCAGAAGGCGAACCTGGTTCCCCACTTTTAATAGTCTGGATGAGGTGAAAAGCCCGCGATGAACAAAGAAATTTTGGCTGTAGTTGAAGCCGTATCCAATGAAAAGGCGCTACCTCGCGAGAAGATTTTCGAAGCATTGGAAAGCGCGCTGGCGACAGCAACAAAGAAAAAATATGAACAAGAGATCGACGTCCGCGTACAGATCGATCGCAAAAGCGGTGATTTTGACACCTTCCGTCGCTGGTTAGTTGTTGATGAAGTCACCCAGCCGACCAAGGAAATCACCCTTGAAGCAGCACGTTATGAAGATGAAAGCCTGAACCTGGGCGATTACGTTGAAGATCAGATTGAGTCTGTTACCTTTGACCGTATCACTACCCAGACGGCAAAACAGGTTATCGTGCAGAAAGTGCGTGAAGCCGAACGTGCGATGGTGGTTGATCAGTTCCGTGAACACGAAGGTGAAATCATCACCGGCGTGGTGAAAAAAGTAAACCGCGACAACATCTCTCTGGATCTGGGCAACAACGCTGAAGCCGTGATCCTGCGCGAAGATATGCTGCCGCGTGAAAACTTCCGTCCTGGCGACCGCGTTCGTGGCGTGCTCTATTCCGTTCGCCCGGAAGCGCGTGGCGCGCAACTGTTCGTCACCCGTTCCAAGCCGGAAATGCTGATCGAACTGTTCCGCATTGAAGTGCCGGAAATCGGCGAAGAAGTGATTGAAATTAAAGCAGCGGCTCGCGATCCGGGTTCTCGTGCGAAAATCGCGGTGAAAACCAACGATAAACGTATCGATCCGGTAGGTGCTTGCGTAGGTATGCGTGGCGCGCGTGTTCAGGCGGTTTCTACTGAACTGGGCGGCGAGCGTATCGATATCGTCCTGTGGGATGATAACCCGGCGCAGTTCGTGATTAACGCAATGGCACCGGCAGACGTTGCTTCTATCGTGGTGGATGAAGATAAACACACCATGGATATCGCCGTTGAAGCCGGTAACCTGGCGCAGGCGATTGGCCGTAATGGTCAGAACGTGCGTCTGGCTTCGCAGCTGAGCGGTTGGGAACTCAACGTGATGACCGTTGACGACCTGCAGGCTAAGCATCAGGCGGAAGCGCACGCAGCGATCGACACCTTCACCAAATATCTCGACATCGACGAAGACTTCGCGACTGTTCTGGTAGAAGAAGGCTTCTCGACGCTGGAAGAACTGGCCTATGTGCCGATGAAAGAGCTGTTGGAAATCGAAGGCCTTGATGAGCCGACCGTTGAAGCACTGCGCGAGCGTGCTAAAAATGCACTGGCCACCATTGCACAGGCCCAGGAAGAAAGCCTCGGTGATAACAAACCGGCTGACGATCTGCTGAACCTTGAAGGGATAGATCGTGATTTGGCATTCAAACTGGCCGCCCGTGGCGTTTGTACGCTGGAAGATCTCGCCGAACAGGGCATTGATGATCTGGCTGATATCGAAGGGTTGACCGACGAAAAAGCCGGAGCACTGATTATGGCTGCCCGTAATATTTGCTGGTTCGGTGACGAAGCGTAATAAACTGTAGCAGGAAGGAACAGCATGACAGATGTAACGATTAAAACGCTGGCCGCAGAGCGACAGACCTCCGTGGAACGCCTGGTACAGCAATTTGCTGATGCAGGTATCCGGAAGTCTGCTGACGACTCTGTGTCTGCACAAGAGAAACAGACTTTGATTGACCACCTGAATCAGAAAAATTCAGGCCCGGACAAATTGACGCTGCAACGTAAAACACGCAGCACCCTTAACATTCCTGGTACCGGTGGAAAAAGCAAATCGGTACAAATCGAAGTCCGCAAGAAACGCACCTTTGTGAAACGCGATCCGCAAGAGGCTGAACGCCTTGCTGCGGAAGAGCAAGCGCAGCGTGAAGCGGAAGAGCAAGCCCGTCGTGAGGCAGAAGAATCGGCCAAACGTGAGGCGCAACAAAAAGCTGAACGTGAGGCCGCAGAACAAGCTAAGCGTGAAGCTGCTGAACAAGCGAAACGTGAAGCTGCGGAAAAAGACAAAGTGAGCAATCAACAAGACGATATGACTAAAAACGCCCAGGCTGAAAAAGCCCGCCGTGAGCAGGAAGCTGCAGAGCTCAAGCGTAAAGCCGAAGAAGAAGCGCGTCGTAAACTCGAAGAAGAAGCACGTCGCGTTGCTGAAGAAGCACGTCGTATGGCGGAAGAAAACAAATGGACTGATAACGCGGAACCGACTGAAGATTCCAGCGATTATCACGTCACTACTTCTCAACATGCTCGCCAGGCAGAAGACGAAAGCGATCGTGAAGTCGAAGGCGGCCGTGGCCGTGGTCGTAACGCGAAAGCTGCGCGTCCGAAGAAAGGCAACAAACACGCTGAATCAAAAGCTGATCGTGAAGAAGCACGCGCAGCAGTACGTGGCGGTAAAGGCGGAAAACGTAAAGGTTCTTCGCTGCAGCAAGGCTTCCAGAAGCCTGCTCAGGCCGTTAACCGTGACGTTGTGATCGGTGAAACCATCACCGTTGGCGAACTGGCGAACAAGATGGCGGTTAAAGGCTCTCAGGTCATCAAAGCGATGATGAAACTGGGCGCAATGGCAACCATCAACCAGGTTATCGATCAGGAAACCGCACAGCTGGTTGCTGAAGAGATGGGCCACAAAGTTATCCTGCGTCGTGAAAACGAGCTGGAAGAAGCGGTAATGAGCGACCGTGACACGGGTGCAGCGGCTGAACCGCGCGCGCCGGTTGTGACCATCATGGGTCACGTTGACCACGGTAAAACCTCTCTGCTGGACTACATTCGTTCAACGAAAGTGGCCTCTGGCGAAGCGGGCGGCATTACCCAGCACATTGGTGCATACCACGTTGAAACTGAAAACGGCATGATCACCTTCCTGGACACCCCGGGGCACGCCGCGTTTACTTCAATGCGTGCTCGTGGTGCGCAGGCAACGGACATCGTAGTCCTGGTTGTTGCTGCCGACGACGGCGTAATGCCGCAGACCATCGAAGCAATCCAGCACGCGAAAGCGGCGCAGGTTCCGGTGGTCGTTGCAGTGAACAAGATCGATAAACCAGAAGCCGATCCGGATCGTGTTAAGAACGAACTCTCCCAGTATGGCATCCTGCCGGAAGAGTGGGGCGGTGAAAGCCAGTTCGTACATGTGTCTGCGAAAGCGGGTACTGGTATCGATGAGCTGCTGGACGCTATCCTGCTGCAGGCGGAAGTTCTGGAACTGAAAGCGGTACGTAAAGGCATGGCGAGCGGTGCGGTTATCGAATCCTTCCTCGATAAAGGTCGTGGTCCGGTTGCTACCGTTCTGGTACGTGAAGGTACTCTGCACAAGGGCGATATCGTTCTGTGTGGCTTCGAATACGGTCGTGTTCGTGCGATGCGTAACGAACTGGGTCAGGAAGTGCTGGAAGCGGGTCCGTCCATTCCGGTGGAAATCCTCGGCCTGTCCGGCGTTCCGGCTGCGGGTGATGAAGTTACCGTTGTACGTGACGAGAAGAAAGCGCGTGAAGTTGCACTCTATCGTCAGGGTAAATTCCGCGAAGTTAAACTGGCGCGTCAGCAGAAATCTAAACTCGAGAACATGTTCGCCAACATGACCGAAGGCGAAGTTCACGAAGTGAATATCGTCCTGAAGGCAGACGTACAGGGTTCTGTGGAAGCTATCTCCGACTCCTTGCTGAAACTGTCTACTGACGAAGTTAAAGTGAAGATCATCGGTTCTGGCGTAGGTGGTATCACCGAAACCGACGCTACCCTGGCTGCGGCGTCCAACGCCATCCTGGTTGGCTTCAACGTACGTGCTGATGCCTCTGCACGTAAAGTAATTGAAGCGGAAAGCCTGGATCTGCGTTACTACTCCGTCATCTATAACCTGATCGACGAAGTGAAAGCGGCAATGAGCGGTATGCTGTCTCCGGAACTGAAACAACAGATTATCGGTCTGGCGGAAGTTCGTGACGTATTCAAATCACCGAAATTTGGTGCCATCGCAGGCTGTATGGTTACCGAAGGTGTGGTTAAACGTCACAACCCGATCCGCGTTCTGCGCGACAACGTGGTTATCTACGAAGGCGAGCTGGAGTCCCTGCGCCGCTTCAAAGATGACGTTAACGAAGTCCGTAACGGTATGGAATGTGGTATCGGCGTTAAGAACTACAACGACGTCCGCACTGGCGATGTGATCGAAGTATTCGAAATCATCGAAATCCAACGTACCATCGCTTAAGGTTTTTAGGGTTCCATGCGGGATAAGGCGTTTACGCCGCATCCGGCATGGATTGCCTGATGCGACGCTGGCGCGTCTTATCAGGCCAACGTGAACAGCCCTTCCACCTGAAATTAATTTTAAAAAGGGGCTAACAGCCCCTTTTTTGTCAGGAGAATTTATTATGGCGAAAGAATTTGGTCGCCCGCAGCGCGTAGCGCAGGAAATGCAAAAAGAGATCGCTCTCATCCTGCAGCGTGAAATTAAAGATCCTCGTCTGGGCATGATGACCACCGTTTCCGGTGTCGAAATGTCTCGCGACCTGGCGTATGCCAAAGTATATGTGACGTTCCTCAACGACAAAGATGAAGACGCGGTTAAAGCGGGCATCAAAGCGTTGCAGGAAGCTTCTGGTTTCATCCGCAGCCTGCTGGGGAAAGCGATGCGCCTGCGTATCGTGCCGGAACTGACCTTCTTCTACGACAACTCTCTGGTTGAAGGGATGCGCATGTCAAACCTGGTGACCAGCGTGGTCAAACATGACGAAGAACGTCGTGTTAACCCGGACGACAGCAAGGAGGACTAATGAGTCGTCCTCGTCGTCGCGGTCGCGACATTAACGGCGTTTTGTTGCTGGATAAACCGCAGGGGATGTCCAGCAACGATGCGCTGCAAAAAGTGAAACGGATTTATAACGCCAACCGTGCCGGGCATACCGGTGCGCTGGACCCGCTGGCGACCGGCATGTTGCCAATTTGCCTCGGGGAAGCGACGAAGTTTTCCCAGTATCTGCTGGACTCCGACAAACGCTATCGGGTCATTGCGCGTCTTGGGCAGCGTACCGATACTTCTGATGCCGACGGACAAATCGTTGAAGAACGTCCGGTAACCTTTAGTGCAGAGCAACTGGCGGCGGCGCTGGATACCTTCCGTGGCGATATCGAACAGATCCCTTCGATGTATTCAGCACTGAAATATCAGGGCAAAAAACTGTACGAATACGCGCGTCAGGGCATTGAAGTTCCACGTGAAGCGCGCCCGATTACCGTTTATGAATTGCTGTTTATTCGCCACGAAGGCAATGAGCTGGAGCTGGAAATTCACTGCTCAAAAGGCACTTATATCCGCACCATCATTGACGATCTCGGCGAAAAACTCGGTTGTGGCGCGCATGTTATTTACCTGCGTCGTCTGGCGGTAAGTAAATATCCGGTTGAACGGATGGTGACCCTGGAACATCTGCGTGAACTGGTTGAACAAGCCGAACAGCAGGATATTCCAGCCGCGGAGTTACTTGATCCATTACTGATGCCAATGGACAGTCCTGCTTCGGACTACCCGGTGGTAAATCTTCCGTTAACGTCTTCTGTTTACTTCAAAAATGGTAACCCGGTTCGTACATCCGGTGCGCCGCTGGAAGGACTGGTTCGCGTTACAGAAGGTGAGAACGGCAAGTTTATCGGTATGGGCGAAATTGACGATGAAGGCCGCGTCGCGCCTCGTCGCCTGGTGGTTGAATACCCGGCGTAATGTTAACCGTCTTGCGATAACAGGTCGCTACGAGTAGAATACTGCCGCTTAACGTCGCGTAAATTGTTTAACACTTTGCGTAACGTACACTGGGATCGCTGAATTAGAGATCGGCGTCCTTTCATTCTATATACTTTGGAGTTTTAAAATGTCTCTAAGTACTGAAGCAACAGCTAAAATCGTTTCTGAGTTTGGTCGTGACGCAAACGACACCGGTTCTACCGAAGTTCAGGTAGCACTGCTGACTGCACAGATCAACCACCTGCAGGGCCACTTTGCAGAGCACAAAAAAGATCACCACAGCCGTCGTGGTCTGCTGCGCATGGTTTCTCAGCGTCGTAAACTGCTCGACTACCTGAAACGTAAAGACGTAGCACGTTACACCCAGCTCATCGAGCGCCTGGGTCTGCGTCGCTAATTCTTGCGAGTTTCAGAAAAGGGGGCCTGAGTGGCCCCTTTTTTCAAGCTGACGGCAGCAATTCACTGGAAACTAATGTATTGTTGCTATGAATGATCTTCCGTTGCAGAGGTTCGCGCGGCTAATGAGAGGCTTTACCCACATTGGGCTGGGTTAGGGTTGTCATTAGTCGCGAGGATGCGCAGAAGATCGGGTATTAACACCAGTGCCGTAAGGTACTGTCTAAGAAAGAGAAAGGATATTACATTGCTTAATCCGATCGTTCGTAAATTCCAGTACGGCCAACACACCGTGACTCTGGAAACCGGCATGATGGCTCGTCAGGCTACTGCCGCTGTTATGGTTAGCATGGATGACACCGCGGTATTCGTTACCGTTGTTGGCCAGAAAAAAGCCAAACCAGGTCAGGACTTCTTCCCACTGACCGTTAACTATCAGGAGCGTACCTACGCTGCTGGTCGTATCCCGGGTAGCTTCTTCCGTCGTGAAGGCCGCCCAAGCGAAGGCGAAACCCTGATCGCGCGTCTGATTGACCGCCCGATTCGCCCGCTGTTCCCGGAAGGCTTCGTCAACGAAGTTCAGGTTATCGCCACCGTGGTTTCTGTTAACCCGCAAGTTAACCCGGATATCGTCGCGATGATTGGTGCTTCCGCAGCACTGTCTCTGTCTGGTATTCCGTTCAATGGTCCGATTGGTGCTGCCCGCGTAGGTTACATCAATGACCAGTACGTACTGAACCCGACTCAGGACGAGCTGAAAGAGAGCAAACTGGATCTGGTTGTTGCGGGTACTGAAGCCGCTGTACTGATGGTTGAATCTGAAGCTGAACTGCTGAGCGAAGATCAGATGCTGGGCGCAGTAGTGTTCGGTCATGAACAACAGCAGGTTGTCATTCAGAACATCAATGAACTGGTGAAAGAAGCCGGTAAACCGCGTTGGGACTGGCAGCCGGAGCCGGTAAACGAAGCGCTGAACGCGCGCGTTGCTGCACTGGCTGAAGCTCGTCTGAGCGATGCTTACCGCATCACCGACAAACAAGAGCGTTATGCGCAGGTTGATGTCATCAAATCTGAAACCATCGCGACGCTGCTTGCTGAAGATGAAACCCTGGACGAAAACGAACTGGGTGAAATTCTGCACGCTATCGAGAAAAACGTTGTTCGTAGCCGCGTACTGGCAGGCGAACCGCGTATCGACGGTCGTGAAAAAGATATGATTCGTGGTCTGGATGTGCGTACTGGCGTGCTGCCGCGTACTCACGGTTCTGCGCTGTTCACCCGTGGTGAAACTCAGGCGCTGGTTACCGCAACGCTGGGTACTGCACGTGACGCGCAGGTTCTTGATGAACTGATGGGCGAACGTACTGACACCTTCCTGTTCCACTACAACTTCCCTCCGTACTCCGTAGGCGAAACCGGCATGGTCGGTTCTCCGAAGCGTCGTGAAATTGGTCACGGTCGTCTGGCGAAGCGCGGCGTGCTGGCAGTCATGCCGGATATGGACAAATTCCCGTACACCGTACGTGTAGTGTCTGAAATCACCGAATCCAACGGTTCTTCTTCTATGGCTTCCGTGTGCGGCGCGTCTCTGGCGCTGATGGACGCAGGTGTGCCAATCAAAGCTGCCGTTGCGGGTATCGCAATGGGTCTGGTGAAAGAAGGCGACAACTACGTTGTACTGTCTGACATTTTGGGCGACGAAGATCACCTGGGCGATATGGACTTCAAAGTTGCGGGTTCCCGCGACGGTATCTCTGCATTGCAGATGGATATCAAAATTGAAGGTATCACCAAAGAGATCATGCAGGTTGCACTGAACCAGGCTAAAGGTGCGCGTCTGCATATCCTGGGCGTAATGGAACAGGCGATCAACGCGCCGCGCGGCGATATCTCTGAGTTCGCTCCGCGTATCCATACCATCAAGATCAACCCGGACAAGATCAAAGACGTTATCGGTAAAGGCGGTTCTGTTATCCGTGCTCTGACCGAAGAAACTGGCACCACCATCGAAATCGAAGATGACGGTACTGTGAAAATCGCAGCGACCGACGGCGAGAAAGCGAAACATGCTATTCGTCGTATCGAAGAGATCACTGCAGAAATCGAAGTGGGCCGCGTCTACAATGGTAAAGTGACCCGTATCGTTGACTTTGGCGCATTTGTTGCCATCGGCGGCGGTAAAGAAGGTCTGGTACACATCTCTCAGATCGCTGACAAACGCGTTGAGAAAGTGACCGATTACCTGCAGATGGGTCAGGAAGTACCGGTGAAAGTTCTGGAAGTTGATCGCCAGGGCCGTATCCGTCTGAGCATTAAAGAAGCGACTGAGCAGTCTCAACCTGCTGCAGCACCGGAAGCTCCGGCTGCTGAACAGGGCGAGTAAGGTTGCCATTTGCCCTCCGCTGCGGCGGGGGGCTTTTAACCGGGCAGGACGCCTTGTTAGCAACCGGGAACAGGACGTTCATTCAACCGTGGTCTTCGGGAGTGGGAAATGAAGCCTTTTTTGCGCTGGTGTTTCGTTGCGACAGCACTTACGCTTGCAGGATGCAGTAATACTTCCTGGCGTAAAAGTGAAGTCCTCGCGGTACCATTGCAACCGACTTTACAGCAGGAAGTGATTCTGGCACGTATGGAACAAATCCTTGCCAGTCGGGCTTTAACCGATGACGAACGCGCACAGCTTTTATATGAGCGCGGAGTGTTGTATGATAGTCTCGGTCTGAGGGCATTAGCGCGTAACGATTTTTCGCAAGCGCTGGCAATCCGACCGGATATGCCTGAAGTATTCAATTACTTAGGCATATATTTAACGCAGGCAGGCAATTTTGATGCTGCCTATGAAGCGTTTGATTCTGTACTTGAGCTTGATCCAACTTACAACTACGCGCACTTGAATCGCGGGATCGCATTATATTACGGCGGTCGTGACAAGTTAGCGCAAGATGATCTGCTGGCGTTTTATCAAGACGATCCCAATGATCCTTTCCGTAGTCTGTGGCTTTATCTCGCCGAGCAGAAGCTCGATGAGAAGCAGGCTAAAGAAGTGTTGAAACAGCACTTCGAAAAATCGGATAAGGAACAGTGGGGATGGAACATTGTCGAGTTCTACCTGGGCAACATTAGCGAACAAACGTTAATGGAAAGGCTCAAGGCGGACGCAACGGATAACACCTCGCTCGCTGAGCATCTCAGTGAAACCAACTTCTATTTAGGTAAGTACTACCTAAGTCTGGGGGATTTGGACAGCGCCACGGCACTGTTCAAACTGGCGGTTGCCAACAACGTTCATAACTTTGTTGAGCACCGATACGCATTGTTGGAATTATCGCTCCTGGGCCAGGACCAAGATGACCTGGCAGAATCGGACCAGCAATAGCTGACGTACACATCAGCCCGTAATCTTTTTTGATTGCCATCACCTTAACGGGTGAGGGCGTTGTTGTTCGTTAATACACCTACTTTGAGCCGGTTCACACTTTTCAATGAAAATTGCTGATCAATTTCATGATGAGTTATGTAGACTGGCCGCCATTAATTTTGAGGCACACGTACTACATGGCTGAATTCGAAACCACTTTTGCAGATCTGGGCCTGAAGGCTCCTATCCTTGAAGCCCTTAACGATCTGGGTTACGAAAAACCATCTCCAATTCAGGCAGAGTGTATTCCACATCTGCTGAATGGCCGCGACGTTCTGGGTATGGCCCAGACGGGGAGCGGAAAAACTGCAGCATTCTCTTTACCTCTGCTGCAGAATCTTGATCCTGAGCTGAAAGCACCACAGATCCTGGTGCTGGCACCGACCCGCGAACTGGCGGTACAGGTTGCTGAGGCAATGACGGATTTCTCTAAACACATGCGCGGCGTAAATGTGGTTGCCCTGTACGGCGGCCAGCGTTATGACGTGCAATTACGCGCCCTGCGTCAGGGGCCGCAGATCGTTGTCGGTACTCCGGGCCGTCTGCTGGATCACCTGAAACGTGGCACTCTGGACCTTTCTAAACTGAGCGGTCTGGTTCTGGATGAAGCTGACGAAATGCTGCGCATGGGCTTCATCGAAGACGTTGAAACTATTATGGCGCAGATCCCGGAAGGTCATCAGACCGCTCTGTTCTCTGCAACCATGCCGGAAGCGATTCGTCGCATTACCCGCCGCTTTATGAAAGAGCCGCAGGAAGTGCGCATTCAGTCCAGCGTGACGACCCGTCCTGACATCAGCCAGAGCTACTGGACTGTCTGGGGTATGCGTAAAAACGAAGCACTGGTACGTTTCCTGGAAGCGGAAGATTTTGATGCGGCGATTATCTTCGTTCGTACCAAAAACGCGACTCTGGAAGTGGCAGAAGCCCTTGAGCGTAACGGCTACAACAGCGCCGCGCTGAACGGTGACATGAACCAGGCGCTGCGTGAGCAGACACTGGAACGACTGAAAGATGGTCGTCTGGACATCCTGATTGCGACCGACGTTGCGGCCCGTGGCCTGGACGTTGAGCGTATCAGCCTGGTAGTTAACTACGATATCCCGATGGATTCTGAGTCTTACGTTCACCGTATCGGTCGTACTGGTCGTGCGGGCCGTGCTGGCCGCGCGCTGCTGTTCGTTGAGAACCGTGAGCGTCGTCTGCTGCGTAACATTGAACGCACCATGAAGCTGACCATTCCGGAAGTTGAACTGCCGAACGCAGAACTGCTGGGCAAACGTCGTCTGGAAAAATTCGCCGCTAAAGTACAGCAGCAGCTGGAAAGCAGCGATCTGGATCAATACCGTGCACTGCTGAGCAAAATTCAGCCGACGGCAGAAGGTGAAGAGCTGGATCTCGAAACTCTGGCCGCCGCACTGCTGAAAATGGCACAGGGTGAACGTACTCTGATTGTTCCGCCAGATGCGCCGATGCGTCCGAAACGTGAATTCCGTGACCGTGATGACCGTGGTCCGCGCGATCGTAACGACCGTGGCCCGCGTGGTGACCGTGAAGATCGTCCGCGTCGTGAACGTCGTGATGTTGGCGATATGCAGCTGTACCGCATTGAAGTGGGCCGCGATGATGGTGTTGAAGTTCGTCATATCGTTGGTGCGATTGCTAACGAAGGCGACATCAGCAGCCGTTACATCGGTAACATCAAGCTGTTTGCTTCTCACTCCACCATCGAACTGCCGAAAGGTATGCCGGGTGAAGTGCTGCAACACTTTACGCGTACTCGCATTCTCAACAAGCCGATGAATATGCAGTTACTGGGCGATGCACAGCCGCATACTGGCGGTGAGCGTCGTGGCGGTGGTCGTGGTTTCGGTGGCGAACGTCGTGAAGGCGGTCGTAACTTCAGCGGTGAACGCCGTGAAGGTGGCCGTGGTGATGGTCGTCGTTTTAGCGGCGAACGTCGTGAAGGCCGCGCACCGCGTCGTGATGACTCTACCGGTCGTCGTCGTTTCGGTGGCGATGCGTAATCATCGCTGAACAGCGAATACAGTCTGTAAAATAATATATACAGCCCCGATTTTAACAATCGGGGCTTTTTTTCTGTTTTTTGTACTCATGTACTGGTACAGTGCAATGCATAACAACGCAGTCGCACTATTTTTCACTGGAGAGAAGCCCTCATGGCAACACTAATCACCACCCAAACGTCACCGTCGCTGCTTGGCGGCGTGGTGATTATCGGCGGCACCATTATTGGCGCAGGGATGTTTTCTCTGCCTGTGGTCATGTCCGGGGCGTGGTTCTTCTGGTCAATGGCGGCGCTGATCTTTACCTGGTTCTGTATGCTGCATTCCGGCTTGATGATTCTGGAAGCTAACCTGAATTACCGAATCGGTTCTAGCTTTGACACCATCACCAAAGATTTGCTGGGCAAAGGCTGGAACGTGGTCAACGGCATTTCCATTGCCTTTGTGCTCTATATCCTGACCTATGCCTATATTTCTGCCAGCGGTTCGATTCTGCATCATACCTTCGCAGAGATGTCATTGAACGTCCCGGCACGGGCAGCGGGTTTTGGTTTTGCACTGCTGGTGGCGTTTGTGGTGTGGTTGAGCACCAAAGCGGTCAGCCGCATGACGGCGATTGTGCTGGGTGCGAAAGTCATTACCTTCTTCCTCACCTTCGGTAGCCTACTGGGGCATGTACAGCCTGCGACATTGTTCAACGTCGCCGAAAGCAATGCGTCTTATGCACCGTATCTGTTGATGACGCTGCCGTTCTGTCTGGCATCGTTTGGTTATCACGGTAACGTACCGAGCCTGATGAAGTATTACGGCAAAGATCCGAAAACCATCGTGAAATGCCTGGTGTACGGTACGCTGATGGCGCTGGCGCTGTATACCATCTGGTTGCTGGCGACGATGGGTAACATCCCGCGTCCGGAGTTTATCGGCATCGCCGAGAAGGGCGGTAATATTGATGTGCTGGTACAGGCGTTAAGCGGCGTACTGAACAGCCGTAGTCTGGACCTTCTACTGGTCGTGTTCTCAAACTTTGCGGTAGCGAGTTCGTTCCTTGGCGTAACGCTGGGTTTGTTTGACTATCTGGCAGATCTGTTTGGTTTTGACGACTCGGCTATGGGCCGTTTGAAAACAGCGTTGCTGACCTTTGCCCCGCCTGTTGTGGGTGGCCTGCTGTTTCCTAACGGATTCCTGTACGCCATTGGTTATGCTGGCTTAGCAGCTACTATCTGGGCGGCAATTGTACCGGCGCTGTTGGCCCGCGCATCGCGTAAACGCTTTGGCAGCCCGAAATTCCGCGTCTGGGGCGGCAAGCCGATGATTGCGCTGATTCTGGTGTTTGGCGTTGGCAACGCACTGGTGCATATTTTATCGAGCTTTAATTTGCTGCCGGTGTATCAGTAATCAGCGGTGCCTTATCCGACATTTCTGCTGCCTACACAATGCCTGATGCGCTTCGCTTATCAGGCATTGTGTAGGGCAGCGTTGCCATCTCGGATAAGGCTTCCTACGTTAAAACACACTACCCCAATAATTCTTCCTTCACATCCATCGCCAGTTCAAACGAATGCAGGCGCGCCTGGTGGTCGAAAATCTGCCCGTTAACCATAATCTCATCGGCGTCGGTTTCGCGCAGGATCGACTGCAAACCATGACGCACTTTCGCTTTATCACCCACCAGCGACATACTCAGCGCCTGCTGCACGCCATACTGCTCGGACGGTGACCAGAACTGATCCATATTTTGAATCGGCGGCGGCAGTTGCCCGGTTTCGCCACGGCGCAGCTTCACAAAGGCTTGCTGCATCGAGGTAAACAGAAATTCAGCGTCGCGGTTGCTGTCGGCGGCGACAATATTGATGCACACCATCGCGTATGGTTTTTCCAGTCGTGCCGACGGCTTGAAGTTGCTGCGATAAAGATGCAGCGCCTGGAACAACATATCCGGCGCGAAGTGTGAGGCAAACGCAAACGGCAGACCAAGCTGCGCCGCCAGTTGCGCGCTGTAAAGGCTGGAGCCTAACAACCACACGGGGATTTTCTCGCCATAGCCTGGTACCGGGCGCACATGCGGATTGGGATCGCGGGCGTCAAACCAGTCCACCAGCTCCGCGACATCGCGGGGAAAATTATCAATATCGCCGCTCATATGACGACGTAGAGCCATCATGGTTCGCTGGTCACTACCCGGAGCACGACCCAGCCCCAAATCGATTCGCCCCGGATAGAGCGTATTGAGCGTGCCGAATTGTTCGGCGATCACCAACGGTGAGTGGTTAGGCAACATCACGCCGCCAGACCCCAGATGCAGTGTGGTGGTATTCGCTGCCAGATAGCCAATCAAAACTGATGTTGCAGCACTGGCAATACCGGTCATATTGTGGTGTTCTGCCAGCCAGTAGCGATGATAGCCGTGCTTTTCAGCCAGACGGGCGAGATCGAGAGAGTGGGAGAACGCTTCTCGCGCTGAAGAGCCTTCGGGGATGGGGGCCAGATCGAGTAGCGAAAACGCAATGGTTTTATCAGTCATAACAGCTCACTTTGTTACCGATTAATCTTTAATACTGCATTAAAGAGTAGTTAAAGTTGTTAACAAAGTGAGCTATATACTTACGCTTGCAGCTCCAGCCCGGCCAGCCGCCGCCAGTAGCCGTTACAATCGCTGTTTGCCGTCAACGGCAGTGGTGCAGCGCCATTTTCATTGGCGCGGAAGGCGTCGAGCATTGCGAAAGTGTCAGTACCCTGCGGTGACAGGCGGACCACATCGACCAGCCCCTGCATGGATGTCAGCTCGTTACCGAGGTTGTAAACGTAGCCGCTCATGGTCTGAATGCCATTGAGTACAAACACTTGTTGGTTTTCCTGCGATAGCACGTTGCGCCCGTTCGGATACTTAATGCAGCAGGTTTCACACTCATCTTTCGGGCGGTCTTCCGAACGCGCGGTAAAGCAGCGGGCGGAGTAGGCCAGCGGCAGATGACCGTAGCTCAGGACTTCCACTTCAAACTGGTTGCGAATGCCCAGCTCATCGCACTGATTAAGCAGATTCACCAACCAGTCGCGGGAAAGCTCCACCGGCATACACCAGCGCATCATGCCCTGTTTGAGCAATATTTTCAGCGTCACCGCGTTGTAGCAGTTCAGCGCGTGCCCGGCGACGAACGGCAGTTTGCGTTCAGCGCACATATTCACCACGCCGAGATCGCTGGCTTCAATCAGAAACTCACCGTTCTCAACATAGCGTTTCAGTTCGCCCAGTTCGGAGGATGCCTGCACCAGTGCCAGCGTGGAGAGCACAATCTGCTTGCCACTTCCGGCGAGCGATTTTGCCATCTCCAGCCAGTCGCCAACTTTGGTTGCCCGGCGTTTGCTACAGACCGCTTCACCAAGATAAATCACGTCGGCGCTGCTGGCGGCGGCCTGCTGATAAAATTCTTCCAGCGTCTCTTTTGGCCAGTACCACAGCACTGGCCCTAAGGAATATTTCATTGCTTTTCTCACTGCCATTTACGGTGATACGCGCCAAGGGTGGTCTGCGTGCCTTCGGACATCGACCCGAGCGTCTCCATCCACGCGCTTTGCGGTATGAAGTTTTGCGGATCGGCCTTACAACGGTCGATAGCCTGACGCCAGACTTTCGCCACCTGGCTGACATACGCCGGGCTACGCTGGCGGCCTTCAATTTTCACCGAAGCAATATTCGCTGCCATTAACTCCGGCAGCAGTTCCAGGGTATTGAGACTGGTGGGTTCTTCCAGCGCGTGATAGCGCTCGCCGTCCACCAGATAACGCCCTTTACACAGCGTCGGATAACCTGCGTTTTCGCCGTCCTGATAACGGTCGATCAGCACTTCGTTCAGGCGGGATTCCAGCCCCTGCGGCGTTTGTTGCCAGCGCACGAAACGGGCCGGAGAACACGCACCCACAGTGTTGGGCGACTCACCCGTCAGATACGACGACAGATAGCAACGGCCTTCCGACATAATGCACAGGCTGCCGAAAGCAAACACTTCCAGCGGGACAGGTGTGACCCGTGCCAGTTGTTTCACCTGATGAATCGACAACACGCGCGGCAGCACCACGCGGGCAACGTCAAAATGGCGATGATAAAAGTTAATCGCCTCTTCATTGGTCGCCGAAGCCTGCACTGACACATGACGCTCAATATGCGGGTAACGCTCGGCGGCGTACTCCAGCATGGCGAGGTCGGCGAGGATCAGCGCGTCGGCACCCAGCTGCGCCGCCATATCCACGGCGCGCTGCCAGCGGGCGTAACCGTCCGGATGCGCAAAAGTGTTAATCGCGATGTGAAGTTTGCGGCGATGTTGATGGACAAAACTCACCGCTTCCTGCAATTTTTTCTCGGTAAAGTTAAGGCCGGCGAAGTGACGGGCATTGGTATCATCTTTTAGCCCGATATAAACAGCATCTGCGCCGTTTTCGATGGCCGCCTTAAGCGCCGGGAGATTTCCGGCAGGGCAGAGCAGCTCCATAATTTTTCCTGAAGGTTGCGCTATCAAAGCGCAAAAATGTTAACGAACTGGGATTTTAGTTAACCTTGCTGCGACAATTTTTGATTTAAGGCAGTTAAAGTTGTATTGGTGGTAGCAGCAATTTCATATGGAATTGTTGATTTATACCGCTATGTTATTTTTCTGATATGGCAAAATAGGATGATTGTTGAAACAGGGAGTAAAACTCGTGTTGGATAAACTGCGTTCCCGTATTGTGCATTTGGGGCCATCTCTGTTGAGTGTACCGGTAAAACTGACGCCATTTGCGCTAAAACGCCAGGTTCTTGAGCAGGTCTTAAGCTGGCAATTCCGTCAGGCGCTGGATGATGGCGAGCTGGAGTTTCTTGAAGGCCGCTGGTTAAGTATTCATGTGCGTGATATTGACCTGCAATGGTTTACCTCGGTGGTGAATGGCAAACTGGTCGTTAGCCAGAACGCGCAAGCTGATGTGAGTTTTAGTGCCGACGCCAGCGATCTGCTGATGATTGCGGCGCGTAAACAAGATCCGGATACGCTCTTCTTCCAGCGTCGGCTGGTAATTGAAGGCGATACGGAGCTGGGGCTGTATGTGAAAAACCTGATGGACGCCATTGAACTGGAGCAAATGCCGAAAGCCTTACGCGTGATGCTGCTGCAACTGGCGGATTTTGTTGAGGCGGGAATGAAAACCGCGCCTGAAACCAAACAGACATCGGTAGGTGAACCATGCTAATTCGAGTAGAAATTCCCATTGATGCGCCGGGTATTGATGCCCTGCTGCGTCGTTCATTCGAAAGTGATGCGGAAGCGAAGCTGGTTCACGATCTGCGTGAAGATGGCTTTCTGACGCTGGGGCTGGTGGCGACAGATGACGAAGGTCAGGTCATTGGCTATGTGGCATTTAGTCCGGTTGATGTGCAGGGCGAAGACCTGCAATGGGTCGGCATGGCACCGCTGGCGGTAGATGAAAAATACCGTGGACAGGGGCTGGCACGCCAACTGGTCTATGAAGGACTCGATTCGCTTAATGAGTTCGGCTATGCCGCAGTGGTGACGCTGGGCGATCCGGCGCTGTACAGCCGTTTCGGCTTTGAACTGGCGGCACATCACGATCTGCGTTGCCGCTGGCCGGGCACTGAAAGCGCCTTCCAGGTACATCGTTTAGCGGATGACGCGCTGAACGGCGTAACTGGTCTGGTTGAGTATCACGAGCATTTCAATCGCTTTTAATCTTTGGGGTTTGCAGGCTGCTCAACAGTTCTGCAAACCCTGCGCCTTCCGCTACCAGACGCTCTTTTTGCCGTTTGGTCAGTTGTTTAACGCGATATTCCGCCCGTAGTGCCAGCGAACGGTCGCCCACTGGCGCGAAAAATGCCAGCGTCAGTTCACCTTTCCCACGCAGTGCTTTTGCGCCTTTGCCGCTTTGATGTTGCTGATAGCGGCGTTCGACATCCGTGGTGATCCCGGTATAAAGCTTATTGTCGGCGGTACGGATCAAGTAAAGAAACCAGGGTGTCATCGTCTGCGTCGCATGTTAAGGTCAGGCCCACAGTATAAAAGAGAACAGCAATGGAAACACTCACCGCCATCAGCCGTTGGCTGGCAAAACAACATGTTGTCACCTGGTGTGTGCAGCAGGAAGGGGAACTCTGGTGCGCCAATGCCTTTTATCTTTTTGATGCACAGAAAGTCGCCTTCTACATTTTGACGGAAGAAAAAACACGCCACGCGCAGATGAGTGGGCCGCAGGCTGCGGTTGCCGGAACGGTAAACGGTCAGCCGAAAACAGTAGCGTTAATTCGCGGTGTGCAGTTTAAAGGTGAGATCCGCAGGCTGGAAGGTGAGGAAAGCGACCTCGCACGCAAGGCGTACAACCGTCGCTTTCCGGTTGCCAGAATGCTGTGGGCCCCGGTGTGGGAAATCCGGCTTGATGAAATCAAATTCACCGACAACACGCTGGGCTTTGGTAAAAAAATGATCTGGCTACGTAACTCAGGCACCGAGCAGGCGTAATGCCTCGCGGTTAAACGCTGGCAGATCGTCCGGTGTACGGCTGGTAACCAGCTGATCTTTATCGACCACCACTTCCTGATCGTAAAATTCCGCGCCCGCGTTTTTAACATCAATAATGATCGGTTTAACGGCAGTCAGTTTGCGCCCCCGAATCACATCGGCGCTGATCAGCAGCTGCGGACCGTGACAGATGGCGAAAACAGGTTTGCCGCTATTCACAAAATCACGGGTGAAAGTGACAAAACGGTTGTCGCCACGCAGATAATCCGGTGAATGGCCGCCCGGTAGCAGCAGGGCATCAAACTCCGCTGGCGTCACTTCATCGATGGATTTATCGATGGTCACACTGGCTTCTCCTTTTTTGCCTTTTACCGTTTTACCCGCTTGCTTTTCAATGGTAATCACTTCGTGTCCGGCTTTACGGAACTCGTCTGCGGGTGAAGTAAATTCTGAATCCTCAAATTCATCACTGATTAAAACGGCAATTTTCTTACTCATGCTTCCTCCGCGTTGTTGCATTGGATGAGGCGAATTTCCCACAATCGGGGATAATTACCTCATGGTCTATTAAGCCTGGTGCATGAGCCGTGGAGCGCAAGGCAGACAATTCTGTAAAGGAGCGAAGATGAGTCAGGTACTGATTACAGGCGCAACGGGGCTGGTGGGCGGTCACCTGCTGCGGATGTTGATTAACGAACCGAAAGTTAACGCCATAGCCGCGCCGACGCGACGTCCGTTGGGCGATATGCCAGGGGTGTTTAATCCCCATGATCCGCAACTGACCGACGCGCTGGCGCAGGTCACCGATCCCATCGACATTGTGTTTTGTTGTCTCGGCACCACGCGGCGAGAAGCGGGGAGTAAAGAGGCGTTTATTCATGCCGATTACACGCTGGTAGTGGACACCGCCTTAACCGGGCGGCGGCTTGGTGCGCAGCATATGTTGGTAGTCAGTGCGATGGGTGCCAATGCCCACTCGCCGTTTTTCTATAACCGCGTCAAAGGGGAGATGGAAGAAGCATTAATCGCCCAGAACTGGCCGAAATTGACCATTGCTCGCCCGTCGATGTTACTGGGCGATCGTAGCAAACGGCGGATGAATGAAACGCTTTTTGCGCCGCTGTTCCGTTTGTTACCAGGTAACTGGAAATCCATTGATGCGAGAGACGTGGCGCGGGTCATGTTGGCAGAGGCGATGCGGCCTGAGCATGAAGGCGTGACGATTTTAAGCTCTTCAGAATTACGCAAAAGAGCTGAATAATTATTCCCAAGAAATGATAGTGAGCGTAATATTCACGCGCTCAATTATCATATCTTATTCCTGGGGAATGCTATGACTGGTCAGTCTTCATCTCAGGCGGCAACGCCCATTCAGTGGTGGAAACCCGCGCTTTTCTTTCTCGTTGTCATTGCTGGTCTCTGGTATGTGAAATGGCAACCTTACTACGGCAAAGCGTTTACTGCTGCCGAAACCCACAGTATCGGTAAATCTATCCTTGCGCAGGCGGATGCTAATCCGTGGCAGGCGGCGTTGGATTACGCGATGATCTATTTCCTCGCGGTATGGAAAGCGGCGGTGCTGGGCGTACTGCTCGGGTCGTTGATTCAGGTGCTGATCCCGCGTGACTGGTTATTGCGTACGCTTGGGCAATCGCGCTTTCGCGGCACGCTGCTGGGAACGCTGTTTTCGCTGCCGGGCATGATGTGTACCTGCTGTGCGGCTCCGGTCGCGGCGGGAATGCGTCGCCAACAGGTGTCGATGGGCGGTGCGCTGGCATTCTGGATGGGGAATCCGTTGTTAAACCCGGCGACGCTGGTGTTTATGGGGTTCGTCCTCGGCTGGGGTTTTGCGGCGATTCGTCTGGTGGCGGGGCTGGTGATGGTGTTGCTGATTGCGACGCTGGTGCAAAAATGGGTGCGTGAAACACCGCAAACGCAGGCACCGGTCGAAATTGACATACCGGAAGCACAGGGAGGATTTTTTAGCCGCTGGGGCAGGGCGCTATGGACGCTTTTCTGGAGTACAATCCCGGTTTACATCCTTGCAGTACTGGTGTTGGGTGCCGCTCGCGTCTGGCTATTCCCCCATGCCGATGGTGCTGTCGATAACAGCCTGATGTGGGTGGTGGCGATGGCGGTGGCAGGATGCTTGTTTGTCATTCCCACGGCAGCAGAAATTCCGATTGTGCAAACGATGATGCTGGCAGGCATGGGAACCGCTCCGGCGCTGGCATTGTTGATGACGCTCCCGGCGGTGAGTTTGCCGTCACTGATTATGCTGCGCAAAGCGTTCCCGGCGAAAGCCCTATGGCTGACGGGGGCGATGGTGGCAGTGTCTGGTGTGATTGTCGGCGGGTTGGCGCTGTTGGCTTGATTTGAGGGAAAACATGTCGGATGCGGCGTAAACGCCTTATCCGACCTACGGTTTGCATCGTTGTAGGCCTGATAAGACGCTGCAAGCGTCGCATCAGGCATTACAAGGGCTGCTATTTAATAAACGTAAACGCCGTAGTTACCCGCTTCACGCCGCTTACCCGGCTGGCAATATCTGCCGCCGCTTTCGCTTCACGTTCAGTCACCAGCCCCATCAGGAACACTTCACCGTTTTCGGTGGTCACTTTCACGTTAGACGATTTCACCAGGTCGCTGGTTAAGAGCTGCGAACGCACTTTGGTGGTGATCCACGTATCGTTAGACGCTTCGCCCAGACCAATCGGCTGGCCCTGACGAATCTCGTTATACACTTCGTTGGCACCGTCTACGCCCATCGCAATTTGTTTAGCGCGAGCCGAAAGTTCAGCGTTTGGTGACTGCCCAACCAGCAGCACTTTGCCCTGATACGCCGTGACATTAATACGGGTTTCTTTCTTAATCTGTTCGTCTTTCGACAATGCGCTGTTTACGCGCACTTCCAGGGTACCATCGTCCACCTGGGTGCCGACACTGCGTGGGTCAGTTGCGGCTTTGGTACCCACAGCAGCGGTACCCACTACGGCAGCGGCAACACAACCTTGCAACAGCAGCGCGGAAAGAAGGACTGCGATTGGCGATAATGCCTTCATGTATTCTCCTTAAACATCCTGGTGAGGGAAAAGCGTGTTATCGATCAGATCGCACAGGCAATTTACCGTCAGCATATGCATCTCCTGAATGCGAGCACTACGATGCGAAGGAATGCGGATCTCCACATCCTGTGGCCCTAACAAACCTGCAAGTTCACCGCCGTCATAGCCGGTTAATGCCACAATGGTCATATCACGCGTAACGGCAGCTTCTACCGCTTTTACAATATCGCGGCTGTTGCCACGGGTGGAAATGGCTAACAATACATCTCCCGCATGACCCAGCGCCCGCACCTGTTTTGCATACACTTCATCATGTAAGCGATCGTTGGCAATTGCCGTTAAGACAACATTATCAGTATTTAGTGCAATGGCAGGTAAGCTGGGCCGCTCCGTTTCGAAACGGTTGATCATGCTGGCAGCAAAATGCTGTGCATTGGCAGCGGAAGTTCCATTACCACAACAGAGGATTTTGTTGCCATTGAGCAGAGACTGAACCAGCGTCATAGCTGCACGCGAGATGGCATCCGGAAGCGCCTCTGCCGCCGCAATTTGAGTTTGAATGCTTTCAGTGAAGCAAGCTTTAATTCTTTCTTGCACGCTAATCCTTAAACCTTAATTATGAGTGGTCATTAAAGGCATCCTTAATCCACTCAACCTCATTCCCGGTGAAGGCTACCACATCGAACCGGCAATCCACAGTATCAAAACTCCCATTATGACGCGCGAGCCACAAGCGGGCAGTCTGTAATAATTTGTGTTGTTTGCTGCGGGTCACACTGGCTGCCGCGCCGCCATAAAGCGCAGAGCGGCGGTAACGCACCTCGACAAAAACGGTGGTCCGGCCTTCACGCATTATCAGATCGATCTCGCCGCCACGCTCGTTCACGTTAGCGGCGATAAACCGCAGTCCTTTGCCTTCCAGCCAGCGACGCGCTTGTGCTTCCCACGCATCGCCGGTCTGTTTGGTGGTTAACTGGCGGGGACTACCTGACCTTGTTGGTACTGTAGCCATGATAACTTCCTGTTAATCACGCAATCCGGGTTAGCCGTCAGACTTCCGGTATTACCGTTGATTTCAAAACCCTGAACCTGGCGCATTTGTGAGAAATGATTTGCCAACGACCAGGCATCGACGCCCATCGCATACATGCGAGCCAGCGAATAATCGTTGTTCACCGCGCTGAGCGCCTGCTGCATTAATGGCAGATTACCGCCCGCCAGCATCGGGATTTCGCTATATTGCAAACCTTCCATTTCCAGACGGAAATCCGGACCCGCGGTGCCTTGTGCGCTTCGGGAGCTTGCGTACAGCGTTGCACCGCTCTGGCTACCGTTACGCATGGCGATCATCGGTTTGATAAAAGCGATTTCGCCCGGCGTTGCCACAATGTACACCGCATCGACACGGCCGCCATTATTGGTGAACTGGTCATCGGTTGGCGTGGTTTGCAGCGTTGGATTGTTGGTCGTCATGTCGGAGTCGGTTGTCGCTCTGGGAGTAATCGGGCTACCCGTTAAAGCAATACCCGAACCGCCGTTAACACCCGCGCGTAATTCGCTGGTGGAACCAAATTTTTGTTGCAGAACGGTGCCGCCACCCAGTTTCTGCCACTCTTGCGCAAACGCATTGGCTACGCGATCGCCCAATGAACTGCGTGGGATCAGCACCAGCGGCGCTTGTTTACCCTGGTCACGAATATGACGCGCTGCATCGCGCGCTTCGTCTTCCGGTGAAAGCGCGAAGTAACAAATATTGACGCGGTTTTCGATATTCTCCGGCTGGTTCAGTGCCAGCACGTTCAGCGGGGTGTTGCTCTTCAGCAACTCTTCAACGTTATTTTTCAGCAACGGACCGACCACAATACTCGCGCCATCCTGTTGAACCTGGTTGAGGATCTGGCTAAGTGGTTGTGATGATGTATCGTAGATTTTCAGCTCTGCGGATGGATTCGCGGGTGCGCTTACCGCTGCGGTGGTTGCCGCCGGGGCGCTTACAGGCACCGGCTGGGCCGCAGGTTGTTCACCGGTCAGATCGCTAACCGAGGCTTGTGCCGGGCTGGCAACGCCATCCACGGTTTGCGGCTGAGGTTGTTCTGCTACGTCTGCGGCAGGTGCGGCAGCTACCTGGGCCGCCACTGGCTGAGTGCCGATATTTTTCGCCGCTTCAAAGCCTTGCTGAATAGTGCGACCAAATACCGCTGCCTGGCCATTCAGTGGCAACAGCAGGGCGATTTTGTTGGTCGATGCTGGTTTAAACGCTTTTACGTTAACCAACTGCGTTGGCAGCATTTTCGCGCCCGGGTTGTTCGGATAACGTTTCTGCCAGTCGGCGATCCCGGCTTTCATCATGTCGGGATCGTTACGGTTATCAAACCAGATGCGCTGCAGATCCAACCAGCCTTGCAGAATATTTTCGTCGGCATTGATCACCAGCGTATTCGCCTGTTCCTGAGTCATGGAGGAGAGCGCCTGCCAGGTGGCGTCAATATTCTGCTGCTTTTCTTTCGCGCCGAGCAGCGGTTCCTGAGCAATTAACGCGCGCAGTAAATCAATGGAAGGACGCCCCTGGCTGGCATCGATTTTTGCCTGCCAGTAACGCGCTTGCTGGTTTTGTTCTAAATCTGCAGGTGTGATTTTCGCCAGCAAGTTTTGCGCGCCAGCAAAATCTTTCTGCGCCAGTTTAATCTCTGCCGCCAGCAGTGTTTTCTCGCGACGCTGAGAATCGTTCAGTTCTTGCGGTAGTTGGTTAAACAACTCCACCGCCTGTCCGGTTTTACCTTCTTTCACCAGTGCACGAATGGCGAGTAATTGCCAGTTGATCCTGGTATCATCAGAACTTTGCTGCATCTGTTGCAGGTAAAAGGCAGAATCAGCCTGCGCCGTGCCCTGCATATAAGCAGTGGACTGATCGGGAGTATGGGTGCCACAACCGGCGAAAATCAGGGCTGCCAGAACAACAGGCAGACAACGCGCGGCTTTCAAACGAGAAAATGTTGAGGGTACCATAATGTATCCAGTGATATTTTTTTTACGCAATGCTCAATATTAAATCGGCAATACGGACGACACAATGAAACAACACCAATCGGCGGATAATTCTCAGGGCCAGCTTTACATTGTACCGACGCCAATCGGCAATCTGGCGGATATCACCCAGCGTGCGTTGGAGGTATTACAGGCCGTTGATCTGATTGCCGCCGAGGATACGCGTCACACCGGTTTATTGCTGCAACATTTTGGGATTAATGCTCGGTTGTTTGCGCTGCACGACCATAACGAACAACAAAAAGCCGAAACGCTGCTGGCGAAGCTGCAAGAGGGGCAAAACATTGCGCTGGTTTCCGATGCCGGAACGCCGCTAATTAACGATCCTGGCTACCATCTGGTGCGTACCTGCCGTGAAGCGGGGATTCGCGTGGTGCCGCTACCCGGGCCGTGTGCTGCTATCACTGCGTTAAGCGCCGCGGGTTTACCATCCGATCGTTTTTGTTATGAAGGCTTTTTACCTGCCAAATCAAAAGGCCGCCGTGATGCGCTAAAAGCCATTGAAGCGGAGCCGCGCACGCTGATTTTTTATGAATCTACCCACCGTCTGTTAGATAGCCTGGAAGATATCGTTGCGGTATTAGGCGAATCCCGCTACGTCGTTCTGGCGCGTGAGCTGACCAAAACCTGGGAAACCATTCACGGCGCGCCCGTTGGCGAGCTGCTGGCGTGGGTCAAAGAAGATGAAAACCGTCGCAAAGGCGAAATGGTACTGATTGTCGAAGGCCATAAAGCACAGGAAGAAGACTTACCCGCCGATGCCCTGCGCACGCTGGCGCTGTTGCAGGCAGAACTGCCACTGAAAAAAGCGGCGGCGCTGGCAGCAGAAATTCACGGCGTGAAGAAAAATGCGCTGTATAAGTATGCACTGGAGCAGCAGGGAGAGTGATTACAGGCGTTGCAGCAGGAATAGCGCTACAACGCCTTTACCAGGCGAGTTAACGACGACACATTTCATCAATCACGCATGTGAAATGGTTATGCAGCCATAAAAACGAAGCCGGGATAGCGGTAGAGACTTTAGCCGTGAGAAAACGTTCTGTCGCATCCTGCTTTCCTTCGCCAGTCACCAGTAGCAAAACTTCGCGGGTATTGAGAATATCCTTCAGGCCTAAGGTGATCCCACGAGTCACGGGACGGCCCGCGGTTTTTAACATCTCATGTTGCTGTGTTCTGGCATCAAGTTGACTGATATGGCAGGCCGGTTGCAGGCTTTCTCCCGGTTCGTTCAGCCCAAGATGACCGTTTTTCCCCAATCCGAGAACGCATAAATCCAGACCGCCTTTGCGCGCAATCAGGTTCGTTACCCGTTCGCACTCTGTCTCATTTATCTCTTCAGAGCGAAAGCTGATGAGCTGGTCTTCACGCAGCCCCAGCGGCTGCACGATATGCTGTTGTAGGAAAGTTTCGCAGGTGCCAGGCATTGTTAATGGCAGATCCACCCATTCGTCGAGCTTCACGAAGGTGAGCTGGCTGACATCAACCTGCTGCTGGTGGATTTTTTCTACCAGATAATGATACGTCAGTAATGGCGTGGCTCCGGTCGCCAGGCAAATCACGGCATCCGGTTTACTACGGATCACGGCCAATAAATATTCGCTGGCACGTTCACTTAACGCCGTATAGTTTTCAACTTGTTGAAGGGTTTGCACAGGATGAAATTCCTTAAGTAAAGAGGCACCGCCAGACGCAGTGCCTCGTTCCATTTACAAAATGCCGAATGCGGAACAAACAATAGAGAGCACAAAAGTCACGCCGATTAACAGCACCGGATGCGCTTTTTTCACCCGCAGGAAGTAATACATCAGCAGGGTGTAGGCCATCGGTAAAATGTTCGGGAAGACTTTATCGAAGAAATCCTGCTGCAGTGCGACGCTGTGGGTACTGTCGATGGCAAACGATGTCACCACGTTAATATGCACATACGAAGCGATCAGCCCGCCGATTACCGTGATCCCGAGGATGGTTGCCGAACGAGCAATCATCTGCGAGTTCTTTCGCACTTTATCGATCGCCTTCACGCCGACTGAATAACCGACGTGGGTCCAGCCGACGCGCAGGAAGAAGATAAGCAGGTAAACGGCGAAAAACAAAATCGGCCCCAACAGGTTTCCCTGGCTGGCAAATGATGAGCAAATTCCCGCCATAATCGGCAATAAGGTAAACCAGAAAATCGCATCGCCAATCCCGGCGATTGGGCCAAACAGTGCCACTTTGAGGCCTTTAATGGTGTCGCGGTTTTCTCCTTTTTCTTCCATCGAAATTAATAACCCCATCAGGAATCCGACCAGATTCGGGTGGGTATTAATAAATTCGAGGTTATCTTTCATCGCCGCGCTTAGGCCCGGTTTGTCGTCCTTATAAATCTTTTTCAGGATCGGCAACATCGCCCAGGTAAAACCGCCCGCCTGCATCCTTTCGTAGTTAAAGCTCGCTTGCAGCAGTGACGAACGAAAGCCCAGACGGGTGATATCTTTTTTACTGATTTCAGATCCCATTGCTGTAGTCCTCTTCTTCATTTTTACTGGCAACGGGCTGCGGTTGCGCTTGCTGCCGGGATTTCGCATTGAAAAACTCATACACCGCAAAGCCTGCGCCCAGCACGGCAACCGGCAACAGGTTGCTGACCTGGATGTAGCAAACGAACAGGAAACCGGCGATCAGGTAAGGGATATATTGCGCTTTGAACATCACGCGCAGCAGCAAGCCAAAACCAACGGCAGGCAGAATACCGCCAGCCACTTCAAAGCCGTGGGTCAGCCAGGCGGGCATCGCTTTCACCAGCGCCTGCATCGCCCCTTGTGCCAGGTAAGTACAGAGGAAAGCAATCACCGCATACGCTGAAGCGACGATGAGCATCGTTGTCCAGTTAAGTCGGGAAAATGCTGCCGTATCCGCCTCTTTTGCGCATTTATCGGCTTTGGTCATAAATAATGAGAAAGCGGAATAGAAGAACAGAATGACGTACTGCATTAACAAACTAAACGGCAGGCCAAGACCAATTGCCGTTTTGGCATCAACGCCCGTAGACCATGCAATGACAGTGGTCATCAGACCCGCCATAATAGGGTTGGGCGGCTGAACACCACCTGCAGGGGTTAATCCGGCGAAAGCCAACTCTGTCAGGCCACCGGTAATTAAGCCAGTCTGAATATCACCGAGAATAGCACCTGTAAGGGTACAAACGATTATCGGGCGGAATAAAAATAAGGCTTCCAGCCAAAAATCAATCCCCAGAAAGAAAACTAACGCCGCCAGGGATAATCCCTGGAGTAGGGTTATTTCATGCATTTTTATTACCTCAAACCAATATTAAGGCGATTTTAGATTTAGTCAGGGATTTGTTCTTTTTGATCGCCAGGGACGTCCTGAATGAAAACATTCACGCCACGTTGTTTAATAAAACGTAAGTCCGCGAGATCCTGGTCATCGACATAAACTTTACTGCTGATTTGCTTTTTCCCTTCCGAGAAATGCATATTGCCGACGTTGACATCTTTCAGGTCAATACCACCTTCTACCAATTTACGTACCGTTTGTGGCGTACGGCAAATCAGGAAGATCTTCTGATGCGGTGCAGCTTTGCCGATGACGTTAATGGTTTTTTCGATAGTAAAGAAACGAATGCCAAAGCCGTAGGTTTCTGCGGTAATACCCATTAATTTCTGTTGAATATCATCGTTAGCGACAACATCATCCACGACTACCAACAGATTCGCACCGATGGTGGATGTCCAGGTCACGCCAACCTGACCGTGAACCAGACGGTTATCAATACGGGTTAAGAGAATATTTGGACTGCTCATTGTGTAATCCTCACCATAAAGTTGAATAATATAATTTTTTTAAATATATTATTGTTGCGATATTGTACTGATGTATTTATTAAGGTTTAGTCATCTCCTTTTCCATTAAGGCACTCCCCGATATTAATCGGGAAGTACATTGGGATAAATCATAAAAAACTAATGATTATGCTGAAATTCGATTCGCTGAACCACAGACATTAATTTTATTTCTGACAACTTCTTTCATCGCATCCATTCCGACGCGCATATAATAACGAGGATCATTACCCTGCGGATTTTCCGCAAACCAGGCTTTAACCGCGCCAGCGAAGGCTATTTTTAATTCTGTGGCAACGTTCACTTTTGTGACGCCAAGTTCAATAGTGCGACGGACAAATTCATCCGGGACATCGCTGGCACCATGCAGCACCAGAGGAACATCCACCACTTCACGAATTTCCGCCAGCCGCTGGAAATCAATCTTCGGCGTTTTGCTGTATAAGCCGTGCGCCGTACCAATCGCTACCGCCAGGCTGTCGACGCCAGTCAGTTCGACAAAGCGTTTAGCTTCTTGTGGATCGGTCAGGAATGCACTTTCGGCGTCAACGCTCATGTCATCTTCAACACCGCCCAGGCGGCCCAGTTCTGCTTCCACGCTGCAATCCTGTGAGTGGCAGAAGTCGACAACCGATTTCACCAGCTTCACGTTCTCGGCAAACGGGAAGTGGCTGCCGTCGATCATCGCACTGCGCACGCCTGCGTGGACTTTACGGCGAATATCATCCAGCGATTCGTGGTGATCAAGATGCAGTGCCAGCGGCATGTTATAGGTCGTGGAATAGGCGCTACACAGGGCGTAGATCTCTTCCAGCGCGATATGCTTAAAGGTCCCCGGCGTCCCGGCGAGGATCACCGGCGATCGCATTTCACTGCACACTTCGAGGATCGCCTGGATCGTCTCGGCGTTATGAATGTTAAAGGCAGGCACCGCGTAGCCATTGGCCTGGGCGTCCTGTAACAGATATTTGGTGGAGATAATGCTCATAATGCGATCCTCTTATGCCTGCCACGGATGAATGATTACGCCTTGCACCACGCGGTTAACGGTGCCACTGGCTGATGGGGTATCCGGCGTATTACCCATGTGCAGCGACTGCATCAGTGCAAATGTCTGGGCGTACATCAGGAAGCAAAATGCCTGCTCAACGTCGATAAAGTGACGGGACGGCGGCAGGATGATATGTGGACCGGCGGTAATAACGTCGTTGCTTTCCGCGGCGATGGCGATTACGCGCAATGCCTGGTTATCGCGGCGGAGTTCTGCCAGCAGATCAAGATCATACTGACGGGTGTAAGGGTGGCTGGAGACAAACACCACCACCAGCGTTTCGTTATCGACCAGCGATTTCGGGCCATGACGGAATCCGGTCGGGGAATCATAAAAGGCCGCCAGTTTACCCGCCGTCAGTTCCAGTACTTTCAGCGCCGACTCGCGTGCTGCGCCCTGTAAGCCACCGCTGCCGAGATAAACGATCCGTTTCCACGGTGCGTAACCAAACACACCTGCGCTGAAATCGCCCAGTGAGGTCAGGATCGCCTGGCAACGATCCGCCACGTCGCGGAAGCTCTGGCTGTTGATCGTCTCAGGTGCGAAAACCGCGAGGCAGCTGGCCATCATGGTGGTAATGCTGCTGGTCATCGCAAAGCCGCGATCGTGCGTTTCTGCGGGCATCAGCAGGGCAAACGCGTTGTCGCTGTTGATCGCGTTTTGGTAAAGAGCGCCCGCTTCGTTGCAGGTGATCGGCAGGTGATAGCATTCTGGTACAAATTGATTTGCAAGTTCCACGGCGGCGACGCTTTCCGGGCTGTTGCCGGATCGACCGAAGGAGATCAACAGTAGCGGATGAGCTGGATTCAGGTAGTCCATCGGATTAGTGACCAGATCGGTGGTCGGTACGGCGCTGAAGTTTTTACCGGTATGGCTGGCGAGCCACGGCGCGATGATGTCACCGATAAATGCCGAGGTTCCGGCTCCGGTCAGGATTACCCGCAGATTCTCTTTGCGCAGTAACGGTTCAAGGAAGTTATTGAGCGCGGAACGTAGCGCGTCGATGTTGGTGAGTGAACGGATCCATGCGCGAGGCTGATGGCGGATCTCTTCTTCAGTCCATGTACCGGTTGCGGCAGCAGCAGGGGTGTAATTTTCTGGCATAACTCAATCCTTAGTCTGATGAACTTGACGTCGGGCGTTGTCGCTTTCGCTTACCTTTCGTTTCATTTCACTTGGTGATGTCTTTCGTTGATTAAAATCTATAGAAAAGAAACTGAAAGTTCAATGGAGAAAAAAGAAATAAAACGAAATTTGTGATCATTGAAAGAAAAGACAAGGGAAGATTAAAGGATTGCGTGATAACGTCGCTATGTTCACCGATTGCCGGATGCGGCGTACCGTAGGTCGAAGAAGACGCGTCAGCGTCGCATCCGACACCCTGCACAGAGCACAACGAAAGAAAAAGAAAGGCCTTACGGGGGAAGTGAAGGCCCAATAAAGGAGCAAACCATCAAAACGAAGCTAATTGACCCTGAATCCAGATTTGTTGCACATGCAGCCCGCTATCCAGCGCAACGACGCTGGCGCGTTTGCCCGGTTTAAGCGATCCCAGAACACCATCAACACCCAGCATACGCGCCGGATGCAGCGATGCCATATGGATGGCTTCCGCAGGCGTTACGCCCGTCAACTCGACCATGTTGCGCACTGCCGCATCGACAGACAGCGTACTGCCCGCCAGCCCACCGGACGCGGTACGGACAACGCCATCGTGCATCTGCACTTCTTCACCACATAACGTATAGCGACCATCCGGCATCCCGGCTGCCTGCATCGCGTCGGTGATCAGCACGATTCTCTCTTTCGCACAGCAACAACACAGCGACATCGCCGCCGGATGTACATGATGACCATCGGCTATCAGTTCCAGCCAGGCGCGCTTGTCCGTTAATCCCGCGCCAACCATTCCCGGTTCGCGGTGATGTAAACCTGTCATCCCGTTATAGCAATGCACCAGGCCGTCGGCACCAGCGTCAAACGCGGCACGGGTTTGTTGCCAGGTCGCCGCGCTATGCCCCAGCATCACCCGTACGTTTTGCTGTTTAAGATGGCGGATGGCCTGCAATGCCCCTTCTTTTTCTGGTGCCAGCGCTACCACGCGCAAGGTGTGCTGAGAAACGGCAATCAATTGATCCAGCTCGGCAATTTCCAGCTCGCGAAACAGCTCCGGCGGATGCGCGCCTTTATTCTGCGGCGTGAAGTACGGTCCTTCGAGATAACTCCCCAGCACTTGCGCACCAGGTCCGCCACGCTGGCAGCGTAGAGCAATACGTTTCAGCGCCGCATGAATGGTATTAAGCGGCGCGGTTACGGTGGTCGGTAACCAACTGCCGACACCTTCGCGTGCCTTGTGCATTGCCAGCTTGTCGAGCGCATCCGGCGCGTCATCCATTACATCAACGCCCGCACCACCGTGTACATGGGTGTCGATGTAAGCGGGGCAGAGCAGTTCCGCATCGCGTTCAGTCACGCCCACTGGAATCGGTTCGATTGCTGCGATTACACCGTCAGCAATACGCAACTGATGGTCATCGAGCCATCCCTCTTCAGTCAGCAGCCTTCTGGCGCGCAGAACGTGTGTCATATTCCTTCCTCGACCGGACATTCTTCATGGCAGCGGCCTAACTCGTCCACCAGACTGGTCAGCCCACGGTGTCCACACTCCAGCGCCTGCACACGGAACTCTTCACCGCTTAACCCTTCGCGCTCCAGCACCATCTCCAGTAGCAGTTGCAAATTGGTGCCGGTGATCACTTCACAGCCCGGTTTTTGCATCGCCAGCGTTGAAGCTACGCGAAACGGCGTGCCGCCCAGCAAATCCGTCAGAAAAACAATGCCGTCTTCACAATCCAGTTGGACGATGGCCTCTTCAAGCTGCGATGTAAGCAGCGCGGTGCTTGAGGTTTCCGGAAAATCGATGGCGATAAACTGCGATTGCTCACCGAGAATTTGCTTCATTGCTTTTTCCATGCCGCTGGCAAATCCGCCATGCCCTGTCAAAATAATACTTAACATCTAATACCTCATTGTATTTAAAGGAAATGGCAGAATTTACCGACGATGCCGAGAACCACGGTAATCGCAATCAGGCGCAGCGGACTCCAGCCGCGGCGTACCAGCCAGAACATGGTCAGGGTGTAGACCAGTGGTAAGAAGGCAGGCATCAGTTTGTCGATAACATCAGCCTGTAACTTAACCACTGCGTCGCCCGCTGTGATTTCCAGCGTGGTGCTTAAACGAACATAGGTTGCCACCAGCGCGCCGATTACCGTCATCCCAACGATAGATGCCGCATGGCCGACTTTTTTGGTATTTGCTTTAATGAGTGGAATCGCCGCCACGCCCATGCGGTAAGCATAATGTGCAAGACCAAAACGCAAACCGAGATGCACCACGTTGAACAGCACAATAAAGACGACTGCGCCAAGAATAGAGCCTTGTAGCGCGAGGCTTGCGCCTATCCCGCCACAAATCGGCAGTAGCGTTAGCCAGAACATCGCATCGCCAATCCCGCCGAGCGGCGCACCGACGGCAATTTTGGTGCTCTGAATACTGTTAACGTCCTGCTTAGAACGCTCCATCGCAAGGATAATGCCGATAACAAACGTCACCAGAAACGGATGGGTATTGAAGAAACCCATATGCCCCTTCATGGCGCGCGCCAGGTCGCGTTTATTAGTGTGGATCTTTTTCAGAGCAGGCAGCAGACCGTACAACCAGCCGGAAGCCTGCATACGTTCGTAGTTAAAAGACGCTTGTAACAGCATGGAACGCCAGGCGACGCGGTTGATATCTTTTTTCGTCAGCTCCGCGCCAATACTCTGATCTTCATACACGTTTTCATTGACGCCAGTCAGCAGTGTTTCTTCGTTTTCACTGACGTTCGGCAGGGTAGTTTGATTAGATGCCATCTTCAAATTCCTCTTTCTGTGCCGCAGGTTGAGTCGGTTCAGGAGATTTACGCAGCAAGTCGATCAGCGCCATCGCCAGCGCAGCGGCAGCAATAGCCAACACCGGTAACTTGAGCCAGGCTGCGGCAACAAAGCCCAGGATGAAGTAGGGGATGTAGACGTTTTTCATCATGATTTTCAGCAACACGGCAAAACCGATTGCTGGCATGATGCCGCCCGCGACGCCGAGGCCGTCGATTAATCGTTGCGGCAGGACATCAATGATGGTTTTGGCATGTTCTGCGCCGAAGTAGATAGGCAGGAAAGCGCAGAGAAAATAGAAAGTGCCGAGTGCCAGCAGTGCCAGATAGTTCACGCGTTCAATGCCGCGTGTATCGGCGTTCTCCGCCATCCGGTCGCAGCGGGACATTACGCCAGACATCACCGAGAACAGGAAGGTAATCCCCATCTGTACTGCGACAGCGAAAGGTACGGCGACACCGACCGCGACATCGGGTTTCACGCCGGTGGTTATGGCAAACGCCGTGCCGACGATAGTACCGATAATCACGTTAGGCGGCTGTGCGCCCGCCAGCGGAGCCAGCCCCATCCACACCAGTTCCAGCGTACCCCCGGTTAAAATACCGGTATGCAGATCGCCAAGTACCAGCCCGACCAACGGGCCGAGGACCACCGGGCGGTGCATATGGGTTAGGCCGTTAAACATATCCAGGCCGGCGATAAAGGCGATAATGCCCAACGCGAATGCCTGCAACAGACTGATTTCCATGATGAATCCCTCAAAGTAATTTAAAGAGGTCCACTGCAGGCTCTGTCGGGACGCCCTGAACGAAGCATTCCACCCCAGCGGCTTTCAGGTCGTTAAATGCTGCGATATCACCCGCATCCACAGAAACCGTTTTGGCGATTTGTTGCTTGCCATTGGCGTAGTGCATATTGCCAACGTTAATGCGATTCACCGGAACGCCACCTTTTACCAGCGTCAGGAAATCGGCAGGTGTTTTACAAACCAGCAGGATTTTCTGTCGATCGGCGGCGCGATGAATGTTGTCGATGACTTTTTGCAGCGTCCAGAAACGTACGGCGATCCCTTCTGCCAGTACCATTTCCATCAGGTTTTGTTGTACCGGATCTTCGGCAACCTCATCGTTGGCTACCAGCACCAGATTTGCCCCCGCAAATCCGACCCACTGAACGCCGACCTGACCGTGAATCAAACGCTCATCAATCCGGCTTAAAACAATATTTGGCATAGCGTGTTCCTCTTTGTTTTGCTTATTGGCCTTCACAGGCTGTGTGGTACTGCGCCAGGATGTCCTGAATATGGTTGATAATGAGTTCCCGTGGTGTTGGCTGCAGCTCGCCGGAGCGAACTTTCACGTATTGCAGCGGCAAATACTGGCTGATGAGCGGTAGCGGAATTGGTGAATCCGCCAGATTACGAACCAGATGAGCGAAAGCGTCATCAATCTGGCTGTCCGGCCAGTAATAGCGCACGCGATCCGAGTAGCTATAACCACGCGCCAGACGACGCGCGTTGCCGTCACCGTGGTAGTGGCTTTGCCAGTATTCCGGGCGATCGAGCATCACGTTTTCCAGCACCTGACGCAGACCAGAACAGGCATTTGCTGGTACCAGTTCTTCTTCAATCGCCGCCAGAGAGAACAGAGCTTCACGCAGGGCGAAGGTCAGCGCCGGGCCAACTTTCAGAATGGCAAAGTGGTCAATCACCAGCTGGCGCAGCGATTGCGGCGTTTGGTAATCGGTAGAGTGCGCTTCGAAAATCAGCGTTTCGTAGTTTTCGACCATCTGGCTTAAGGCGGTCGCTTTGACGGGCTGATAATCAATAACGTTGGTGTGATCGAATTCGACGCCGGGTTGTACCACCAGAGCAATGATGCGTGGCCAGATGGCACTCAGACCTTGCTTTTCAAAGGCGTGACGATGGGCTTCCAGCGTGGCGCGGGCGGCATCCGGCGTGGTGACCGCCAGCTCGCTTAAGGTTTCATGCGCGCCGCCAGGTACCGGTACTTCGGTACCAATGACATACACCAGATCGGCTTCGCCAAAGTGTTCACGACAGGTTTCTTCCGCCACTTTCGCCAGACGAGCGGCGCGTTCGGCCACGATGTCATCAGTTAAGGGAACCGGATCGTCCTGACAGGACATGCTGCAATCAAGGTGAATTTTTTTGAATCCTGCCGCCACGTAGCTTTTAATCAAATCATCGGCATTGGCCATTGCCTGAGCGGCAGGCAGGTTTTGCCAGCGGTTTGGCCCCAGATGGTCGCCACCCAGAATCAACGCATCCTGTGGGAAATTCAACGAGTCGGCGAGCTGACAAACAAAGCCGCGAAAATCGGCGGGCGTCATTCCGGTATAACCGCCGAACTGGTCCACCTGATTGGAGGTTGCTTCAATCAGTAACGGCGTTTGGTTTGCACTGGCGTAGCGGATTGCAGCTTCCAGCACCAGCGGATGTGCGGAACAAACGGCATAAATCCCATTTGTTTTGCCCTCTTTGTGCTGTCTCACCATTTCTGTCAGATGTTTCACTTTCCTCTCCAGTTCAGATTACTGCGATATTAATCTTTCGTTTTGTTTCAGTTGATACTGCGCTATGGTGAGATAAAAATAAAACGAAAGATAATAGTTTTCTGATCTGATTCACAAAAGAAACATAATGAAAGCCACTGAAACGAGAGTAGCTTGCGCCAATGGGTAAGGTGGGCTTGCATTTGCTTAATAGAAAGGCGTTAATAGGCAAAACGAAATGAAACGAAAGTTTTACGAAAGGACTTACTATGAGTAATACCGACGCTTCAGGCGAGAAGCGAGTGACAGGCACCAGTGAGCGACGAGAGCAGATCATTCAACGCCTGCGCCAGCAAGGAAGTGTGCAAGTTAATGATCTATCGGCGTTGTATGGTGTATCTACTGTGACGATCCGCAACGATCTGGCGTTTCTGGAAAAGCAGGGGATCGCTGTGCGTGCCTATGGTGGCGCGTTGATCTGCGATAGCACAACGCCGTCAGTCGAGCCATCAGTGGAAGATAAAAGCGCACTGAACACCGCGATGAAACGCAGCGTTGCGAAAGCTGCCGTTGAGTTGATTCAGCCTGGTCATCGGGTGATCCTCGACTCCGGGACTACCACTTTTGAGATTGCTCGTCTGATGCGCAAGCACACCGACGTAATTGCGATGACCAACGGTATGAACGTGGCTAATGCGTTGCTGGAAGCGGAAGGCGTTGAGCTGCTGATGACCGGGGGGCATTTGCGCCGTCAGTCGCAATCTTTTTACGGTGATCAGGCTGAGCAATCGCTGCAAAATTACCACTTCGATATGCTGTTTCTTGGTGTAGATGCGATCGATCTGGAGCGCGGCGTCAGCACGCATAATGAAGATGAAGCCCGTTTAAACCGTCGGATGTGCGAAGTTGCGGAACGGATCATCGTGGTCACCGATTCCAGTAAGTTCAACCGTTCCAGTTTACATAAGATCATTGATACTCAACGTATCGACATGATCATTGTTGATGAAGGCATTCCTGCGGATAGTCTGGAAGGACTGCGAAAGGCTGGGGTTGAAGTGATTCTGGTCGGGGAGTGAGAAAGGGTGCCCGCTGGTCAACACGAATGCGTTCGGCGGGCATTGTGAACACCATCAATGGGTTTCTTCTGTCTCTCGGGTGAGGGTTTCCCAGTCGGCAGGAGGATGTCCTCTTTTTAACATTTTGCTGAATACGGTATAGGCATCTGTTTTTTTACCGTAGGTGCGCAGAGTGTTTTCATCGTTCATCCATCCCAGAATGATGACTTTCTCTTTTTCACTATAACGAAAGAAGAGACGATAACGACCAGCACCAAATTTTACCCGTGACCAGTCTTTATTTTTCCCAGAGCCTAACGACTTGCCATGACGGAATGCCGGTGATGATGGATTGACCGTGATATGCTCCTCAATCACTTTATGGACTACCGCCAATAACTTTGTGGCGGCTTTTCTCTGATAATTTTCAGGATCTTTTCCCTTTAATGTCTCGACTTCGGCAACTAAAGCGTCGTAGGTTTCCTGAAAACAGGGATGAGCATATAGCGCCCAACCATTAACCCTTTGTGGAAAATCCATTATTCGTCGTCGCCAATCTCATCATCAATGTTGACGTCCATGCCAGCGACAAGTTTCTTTCCTTGTTGAATGTTGAATGGACGAGTTTTTTGCGGGTTGTTCTGGATATCTGCATCCAGAAAACGCAAAAATGCATTCATAGTATGATCCTCCTGTTCATCTCCCAGTCGGCACATAAATACTTGCCCACCAGGCAGAATTTCGTAATGAATGCTGTCCAGGCCTGGCTTCAGTTTTAAGGCCTCACGCACTGGCGCGGGGATAGTTGTTTGTCCGCGTATCGTGACCTTTGATTCAGTGGTCAGTACAGCGTGAGAGCGAGCATTAGCGGGCATGATTCACTGTCCTTTTACAGCCTGTTTTCTGCTCAAATTATAAGCTTGAACTAAGGTAATGCAAATGCATTATTAATGGGCGTGGGGACTTTAAACAATAAAAACATGGCACTAAGGCCATGTTTTGCGAGGGACGTTCCAAAAGAAATCAGGTCACCGGTGCCGGGTTAAACACCGCCAGCTGGTTATGCAGTCCCCATTGATCTGAGAAGGTTTTCTTCTTCCCGCTGGCGACGTCGAGAATAAAGTGGAACAACTTCCAGCCCACCTCTTCAATAGTTTCTTCGCCGGTAGCGATGGTGCCCGCATTAATATCCATTAAATCAAACCAGCGGTTCGCCAGCTCGGTGCGGGTTGCCATTTTAATGACGGGTACCGCCATCAGGCCGTACGGCGTACCACGACCGGTCGTAAACACTTGCACGGTGATACCCGAAGCCACCTGTTGCGTGCCACAGACAAAATCGCTGGCTGGCGTCGCGGCGTAAATTAATCCGCGTTTAGTCGGGCGTTGACCAGGCGACAGCACTTCAACAATTGCGCTTTTACCCGATTTAGCAATGGAGCCGAGCGCTTTCTCCACCACATTTGCCAGACCGCCTTTCTTGTTCCCCGGCGAAGGGTTGGCGCTGCGGTCGGTTTTTCCCATATTGAGATAGTTATCGTACCACTCCATCTCCTCCAGCAGCCGTTTGCCGACCTCTTCGTTCACTGCGCGTGGTGTCAGCAGATGGATCGCGTCACGCACTTCCGTGACTTCTGAAAACATCACCGTTGCGCCGCAGCGCACCAGTAGATCAGACGCATACCCAACCGCCGGGTTTGCCGTTACGCCAGAAAACGCATCGCTGCCGCCGCACTGCATGCCGACAACCAGTTCTGAAGCCGGACAGGTTTCTCGCTGCCGTTGATTCAGTTTGTGCAAATGGCGTTCGGCGACCTGCAAAATATCCTCGACCATGGACTGAAAGCCGACATGCTTTTCATCCTGCAAACTGACAATGCTGGCGCTTTCTACTGGAATAGCTTGCACATCATCCGTTCCAGTCAGCAGGCGCTCAGGCTGCAACTTTTCACAACCCAGACCAATCACCATTACTTCGCCGCCAAAGTTAGGGTTCAGCGAAATATTGTGGATGGTACGAATAGGCACAACTGCCGCCGGTGCGTTAATCGCCACGCCACAGCCGTACAAATGATTCAGCCCCACCACGCCATCGACGTTCGGGTATTTCGGTAGCAGATCGCGTTCAATGATTTTTACTACATAGTCCACCACGCCTGCTACACAGTGGACGCTGGTGGTGATGCCGAGCAGGTTTTTAGTGCCCACGCTGCCATCGGCATTGCGATAGCCCTCAAAGGTGTATCCTTCCAGCGGCGGTAAGGGTTCCGGGACTTTGGTTGCCAGTGGCAGCGTGTGTAACGGCGGCGCTTCCGGTAGTACAACCATTGATTCGTCGATCCAGCTTCCGCGTGGGATTGCGCGCACGGCGTAACCAATCACTTCGCCATAACGAATAATTTCACCATTAGCTGGAATGTCCAGCAATGCGACTTTATGCCCCTGGGGAATATGTTCAATTAATTCCAGCCCATCCGGAAAACGCGTTCCTGCTTTCAGGCCATTATCATTAACAATAATTGCCACATTATCTGTGTCGTGAACTTTTATATAAAACGCAGTTGGCGTTTCTTGTCTGATTTCGATGTTGGCCATTGTGCAATATTCTCCAGCCAGGGGTTATTAAAATGAGGACCTGGTCTCATTTAAAAATAAATGACTTCATTGGGTGAAATAAGAATGTCAGGAGTTTAAACGCAGAAATGTGATCAATGTCAATCATTTCAGGGATTGCAGTGCCGTCCGGCAAGGTAAAGCGCAAATCTGTGCTTTAGCGCGCAACCTTATGTGCATATGCTCAAAATAATATTTAAATAGTATTAATTAAATTAGCATTTGCACAATGATTATTATTCTCGCGCTGCTTATACTAATTCCCGAGTTCATTGCCGTAACGGCATAAATAAAACTCATAAATAACACCTTCCCCATAATAATAAAAATCAGCATAAGTACCCGAGGTAAATAAAATGATTCTGGACACCGTTGACGTAAAAAAGAAAGGCGTGCATACCCGCTATTTAATATTACTGATTATTTTTATTGTTACCGCCGTTAACTACGCCGATCGTGCAACGCTGTCTATTGCTGGTACCGAAGTGGCAAAAGAGTTGCAGTTAAGTGCGGTTTCGATGGGTTACATCTTCTCCGCTTTTGGCTGGGCCTACCTGCTGATGCAAATTCCCGGCGGCTGGCTGCTTGATAAGTTTGGCTCGAAAAAAGTTTACACCTACAGCCTCTTTTTCTGGTCGCTGTTCACCTTCCTGCAAGGCTTTGTTGATATGTTCCCGCTGGCCTGGGCAGGGATCTCCATGTTCTTTATGCGCTTTATGCTGGGGTTCTCGGAAGCGCCATCATTCCCGGCGAACGCCCGTATTGTCGCCGCCTGGTTCCCAACGAAAGAACGTGGTACTGCCTCCGCCATCTTTAACTCGGCGCAATATTTCTCGCTGGCGCTCTTTTCGCCGCTGCTTGGCTGGCTGACTTTCGCCTGGGGCTGGGAGCACGTCTTCACCGTTATGGGGGTGATTGGTTTTGTGCTGACGGCGCTGTGGATCAAGTTGATTCATAACCCGACAGATCACCCACGTATGTCTGCGGAAGAGCTGAAGTTTATCTCAGAAAATGGCGCGGTGGTCGATATGGACCACAAAAAGCCGGGCAGTGCGGCAGCAAGCGGTCCCAAACTGCATTACATCAAGCAATTGCTCTCTAACCGCATGATGCTGGGCGTATTTTTCGGACAATATTTTATCAACACCATCACTTGGTTCTTCCTCACCTGGTTCCCAATTTATCTGGTGCAGGAAAAAGGCATGTCGATTCTGAAAGTGGGTCTGGTCGCCTCGATTCCGGCACTGTGTGGCTTTGCGGGCGGCGTGCTGGGAGGTGTCTTCTCGGATTATCTGATCAAACGCGGTTTGTCCCTGACCCTGGCACGTAAGCTACCGATTGTGCTGGGAATGTTGCTGGCTTCCACCATCATCTTATGTAACTACACCAACAACACCACGCTGGTGGTCATGCTGATGGCGCTGGCTTTCTTTGGCAAAGGATTTGGTGCGCTGGGCTGGCCAGTGATTTCTGACACCGCGCCGAAAGAGATTGTTGGTCTCTGCGGCGGCGTCTTTAACGTCTTTGGCAATGTTGCCTCCATTGTCACTCCACTGGTGATTGGCTACCTGGTAAGTGAATTGCACTCCTTCAATGCAGCACTGGTTTTCGTGGGATGTTCAGCGCTGATGGCGATGGTCTGCTACCTCTTCGTAGTTGGCGACATTAAACGTATGGAATTGCAGAAATAAGCAAAGGTATAAGCGATGAATAACGATGTTTTCCCGAATAAATTCAAAGCCGCACTGGCTGCGAAACAGGTACAAATTGGTTGCTGGTCAGCACTCTCTAACCCGATTAGCACTGAAGTTCTTGGTTTGGCTGGGTTTGACTGGCTGGTGCTGGATGGCGAACATGCGCCAAACGATATCTCCACGTTTATTCCGCAGTTAATGGCCCTGAAAGGCAGCGCCAGCGCGCCAGTAGTACGAGTGCCGACCAACGAGCCGGTAATTATTAAGCGTCTTCTGGATATCGGTTTCTATAACTTCCTGATTCCTTTTGTAGAAACAAAAGAGGAAGCAGAGCAGGCGGTGGCATCAACCCGTTACCCACCGGAAGGCATTCGCGGCGTCTCCGTTTCTCACCGCGCCAATATGTTTGGCACCGTGGCGGATTATTTCGCTCAGTCGAACAAGAACATCACCATTCTGGTCCAGATAGAAAGTCAGCAGGGCGTAGATAACGTCGATGCCATTGCCGCTACCGAAGGCGTAGACGGTATCTTCGTCGGCCCCAGCGATCTGGCTGCGGCATTAGGCCATCTCGGCAATGCCTCGCACCCGGATGTACAAAAAGCAATTCAGCATATTTTTAACCGTGCCAGTGCGCACGGCAAACCCAGCGGTATCCTCGCACCGGTCGAAGCCGATGCGCGTCGTTATCTGGAATGGGGGGCGACGTTTGTGGCTGTCGGCAGCGATCTCGGCGTCTTCCGCTCTGCCACTCAGAAACTGGCTGATACCTTTAAAAAATAACCACCACCGCAACAAGAGAGATGATTGATATGACTATGAAAGTTGGTTTTATTGGCCTGGGGATTATGGGTAAACCAATGAGTAAAAACCTTCTGAAAGCAGGTTACTCGCTGGTGGTTGCTGACCGTAACCCAGAAGCTATTGCTGACGTGATTGCTGCAGGTGCAGAAACAGCCTCTACGGCTAAAGCGATCGCTGAACAGTGCGACGTCATCATAACCATGCTGCCAAACTCCCCTCATGTGAAAGAGGTGACGCTGGGTGAGAATGGCATTATTGAAGGCGCGAAGCCTGGTACGGTATTGATCGATATGAGTTCTATCGCACCGCTGGCAAGCCGTGAAATCAGCGAAGCGCTGAAAGCGAAAGGCATTGATATGCTGGATGCTCCGGTGAGCGGCGGTGAACCGAAAGCTATCGACGGTACGCTGTCAGTGATGGTGGGCGGCGACAAGGCCATTTTCGACAAATACTATGATTTGATGAAAGCAATGGCGGGTTCCGTGGTGCATACCGGGGAAATTGGTGCAGGTAACGTTACCAAACTGGCGAATCAGGTCATTGTGGCGCTGAATATTGCCGCGATGTCAGAAGCGTTAACGCTGGCAACCAAAGCGGGCGTTAACCCGGATTTGGTGTATCAGGCAATTCGCGGTGGACTGGCGGGCAGTACCGTGCTGGATGCCAAAGCGCCGATGGTGATGGACCGCAACTTCAAGCCGGGCTTCCGTATTGATCTGCATATTAAGGATCTGGCAAATGCGCTGGATACTTCCCACGGCGTCGGCGCGCAACTGCCGCTCACAGCTGCGGTTATGGAGATGATGCAGGCACTGCGAGCAGATGGTTTAGGAACGGCAGATCATAGCGCCCTGGCGTGCTACTACGAAAAACTGGCGAAAGTCGAAGTTACTCGTTAATGACGTCGTGCCCGGATGGCGTATTGCAATCCGGGCCTGGAATCCAGGCCGAATAAGAGAAACGCCCTCCGGCGTCATGTGGTAACAGGCATAGGTATGAAAATCGTAATCGCCCCAGACTCTTATAAAGAAAGTTTATCTGCCAGCGAGGTTGCGCAGGCGATAGAAAAAGGATTTCGGGAAATTTTTCCTGATGCACAGTACGTTTCTGTTCCTGTTGCCGACGGTGGCGAAGGAACGGTGGAAGCGATGATTGCAGCCACCCAGGGTTCCGAACGTCACGCCTGGGTTACAGGGCCGCTGGGCGAGAAGGTGAATGCCAGTTGGGGGATCTCCGGCGATGGCAAAACCGCGTTTATTGAAATGGCGGCGGCCAGTGGGCTGGAGCTGGTACCTGCGGAAAAACGTGATCCACTCGTGACCACTTCACGCGGCACAGGCGAGTTAATTCTGCAGGCGCTGGAGAGCGGCGCGACAAACATTATTATCGGCATTGGCGGTAGCGCTACAAATGATGGCGGTGCAGGCATGGTACAGGCGCTGGGGGCGAAATTATGCGACGCCAACGGCAATGAAATTGGTTTTGGCGGCGGTAGTCTTAATACTCTGAATGATATTGATATTTCCGGCCTCGATCAGCGCTTAAAAGATTGCGTCATTCGCGTCGCTTGTGATGTCACCAATCCGCTGGTGGGCGATAACGGCGCATCGCGCATCTTTGGCCCACAAAAGGGAGCCAGTGAAGCGATGATTGTTGAGCTGGACAATAACCTCTCTCACTATGCCGATGTCATTAAAAAAGCGCTGCATGTTGATGTGAAAGATGTCCCCGGCGCAGGAGCTGCGGGTGGTATGGGCGCGGCGCTAATGGCGTTTCTTGGTGCGGAACTGAAAAGTGGTATTGAAATCGTCACGACGGCGCTGAATCTGGAGGAACATATTCACGATTGTACGCTGGTGATCACCGGTGAAGGGCGTATTGACAGCCAGAGTATACACGGCAAGGTTCCGATTGGCGTCGCAAACGTGGCGAAAAAGTACCATAAACCGGTGATTGGCATTGCGGGTAGCCTGACCAATGATGTTGGCGTTGTACATCAGCATGGCATTGATGCGGTCTTCAGCGTATTGACCAGTATTGGTACGTTGGACGAAGCATTCCGCGGGGCTTATGACAATATTTACCGTGCTTCACGTAATATCGCCGCGACACTGGCGATTGGAATGCGCAACGCGGGGTGACAAGGGCGCGCAAACCCTCTATACTGCGCGCCGAAGCTGACCAGACAGTCGCCGCTTCGTCGTCGTCCTCTTCGGGGGAGACGGGCGGAGGGGAGGAAAGTCCGGGCTCCATAGGGCAGGGTGCCAGGTAACGCCTGGGGGGGAAACCCACGACCAGTGCAACAGAGAGCAAACCGCCGATGGCCCGCGCAAGCGGGATCAGGTAAGGGTGAAAGGGTGCGGTAAGAGCGCACCGCGCGGCTGGTAACAGTCCGTGGCACGGTAAACTCCACCCGGAGCAAGGCCAAATAGGGGTTCATAAGGTACGGCCCGTACTGAACCCGGGTAGGCTGCTTGAGCCAGTGAGCGATTGCTGGCCTAGATGAATGACTGTCCACGACAGAACCCGGCTTATCGGTCAGTTTCACCTGTTTTACGTAAAAACCCGCTTCGGCGGGTTTTTGCTTTTGGAGGAGCGGAAAGATGAATGACTGTCCACGACGCTATACCCAAAAGAAAGCGGCTTATCGGTCAGTTTCACCTGTTTTACGTAAAAACCCGCTTCGGCGGGTTTTTGCTTTTGGAGCATAGTGTAAGATGAATAAATATCTACGGTATTAATAATAGACTTTGTAAGAAATTATTAAGTCTATATTGCATTTAAAAGGTCGTAATCATACGTATAGTCCTCTCTGGTAAAATATTGCTTCTCTGAGTTATAAGCTTCATATGTGTTATATTTTACGACCTCAAAGCAATTGTCAGGAGAATTTTCGTCTTTCTCTAGTGTATTATCTGAAAGGAATTCCTCTGAGCTAGAATCCTCTATGTTTAAATCTGTATTGTAATTAATTTTTGGATCGATAAGATAAGCATTTTCTTTGACGCTTTCATAATCTTTAATGATTATATCGATGTAATAATCTATTTTTTCTGATGAGAATCCTTTCATCTCTGGTAATTTAATTCTGTTCAAGTAATTGTTAATTTTCGATGAGCTTTTATATATTTCTTTTGTTAATTCATTTTCTAATTGATCTGTTAGAGTTGCTCTTGGTATAGATTCTATAATTGCAAGTCTCATGATTTTTAATTGTTCTTCGGTAATATCTCCAAGCGCATTTAAACAACTTTCGACAAGCTTAATTTTTTCTTCAGAATACATATCGTTAATGCTTGTTATAACAGGCGTTATTTTTAGTAAATAATCCCATGAGATTGTGGCGTTTTGTTTTGAACTAACGAAATTTACCTGAAACATGTTGGCATTAGTAAAATCTGTGTCATCCAATTTAAAAGGATTTAAAATTGTATTGGCCATATGTTTATCTGTAAAATCATAAAGTTCTAAATCGACATTCCGTAAGTCCAGAGAGGATAGATCAACTATACCTCCACTCCCACAACTAAAGATTACGTTCAACCTCCTGATTTCATTGTAAATGTCTTTCAATGGGCAATTAACATTGATATTGCCTGTGGATATTTCCTGGTTTTTTAACGGTTCATTAATTGTAAGTTCACAGGTATTGTCTGATCGTTGAATAATTCGGGCGTTATAACCAAAAAAATCCAGACGAAGAGACGAATCATTATAAAGAATTACATTTTGTAAGTACGCTAATTCTTTTTGAAAATCACCAGTGATAATGCATTTCCCACCTGGTTGTAACGCGTTAAGTAAAGTGACCATTTCAATAGAGGTCTGTTTTAGTTTTTCTATACCTGGTGCTAGTGCTTCGAGGTTATTAACTATGGGGCTTTCAGGAAGGTCATTCATTTTTCGACGGGCTAAATCACTACTAATATTATTACCAATTGATGAAACAGGGGACATTATTTTATCCTTTATAAATAATCAATAAAAATCATTATTAAAATGATCGGGTGAAAAAAAGAGAATTTGCCAACAATCTGAAGGAATGGAGGTTTTATTAAAGTACGTAGGGGGGGTTAAGATGGCTTCTTTTCGGGTGAATTTTGCACAATACTTAGAAATCGTCTCCTTAATACATTCCAGCTCTTTTTTATTGACGGCTGAGCAAATACATTGTTCACCAAAAGGTGCAAAAGTGCCTACATCTAATGTTTGTATGATATAATCGTCATGTTCTCCTGTAGAAATATCTATGATGAATGGACTCATATTTTCCGGTTGGATTCGGATCATGACAGAAGGAATATCGCCTTGATAGAAATTCAATGCAGTAATTGCAGATAATACTCTCCGCAGTTCATTACTTATACTGTATATTTTATTAACGTCATTGGTGGAGACAATTTCTGCAAACTTTCTTTTTACCGTCCAATAATCAATATTTCTGTTGTGATTGTTAACCACTGCGTGCATTGGCGGGATTGAAGGGTGAAAAATATGTGCAATTGGGAAGCCTTTCATTGATGCCTGCCTTGTCATCATGACAAACAATAATAGATGCTTATTTTCCTCGCACGGCACTTTCGCACTATCAAAAAACGCTCATTTACCCGGCATTACAGTAAACGAAGCAACATTCTGTGGCCTACGCCGATCAAAAGCTCTGTGAAAATTCCCCTTGTTGTCTTTGGCTGACCTTATCGCGGCGACCAGCAATTATTCGTTTTGTGATCCTCAACACAAAATGCTATTCGTCGCCTATGAGGGGAGAGGAATTTATGGAAAACGATTGCATTCACAAAATGACGTCCTGTCAGAAGAGAAAAAGTTGACGTTAATCAATTGTTCGAGATGATCAATACCTGTATTCGAAATTTTAAAATATTGATAAAATAAATGTTTGTTCTCCAACAAATAGCGTGAAAAAATGTGACGTGCCGCATTATTTATCGCTGAAAATGGTTTATTTATAATAAAATTTGAGAACTTGCTCATTAAATTTAACTCAAATTTTGCCTGGTAATTATCCGGTAATTGCTTGAAATATGGCCTCAACCCCTTTTTTGTATTAACCACATAACGAATGATGTTATCGCCATAAAATATGGTTATCCCCGTCATTTTTTTTGACAAAAATCAGGGTTTATGCTGATTTTTATACTTTAACTTATTGATATATAAAGATATTTAATTGGAATAACGATACCCTGGAAAGTATTGAAAGTTAATTTGTGAGTGGTCGCACATATCCTGTTCATTTCATTTTGATACACTTCATGCCGTCAATGAGGTAATTAACGTAGGTCGTTATGAGCACTATTCTTCTTCCGAAAACGCAGCACCTGGTAGTCTTTCAGGAAGTCATTAGAAGTGGCTCTATCGGCTCGGCTGCAAAAGAATTAGGGTTAACTCAACCGGCCGTCAGTAAAATCATTAACGATATTGAAGATTATTTTGGCGTGGAATTAGTGGTGCGGAAAAATACCGGTGTAACATTAACACCTGCCGGTCAATTGTTACTCTCCCGTTCCGAATCCATTACCCGTGAAATGAAAAATATGGTTAATGAGATAAGCGGTATGTCTTCTGAGGCGGTGGTGGAAGTCTCATTTGGTTTTCCTTCATTGATTGGTTTTACTTTTATGTCAGGGATGATCAACAAGTTCAAAGAGGTGTTCCCGAAAGCGCAGGTTTCTATGTATGAAGCGCAACTGTCTTCGTTCTTACCGGCAATCCGCGACGGTCGACTTGATTTTGCGATTGGTACGTTAAGCGCAGAAATGAAGCTTCAGGATTTACATGTTGAGCCGCTGTTCGAGTCCGAGTTTGTGCTGGTAGCCAGTAAGTCCCGAACATGCACCGGCACCACCACGCTGGAGTCGTTGAAGAACGAACAGTGGGTGTTGCCACAAACCAATATGGGATACTACAGCGAGCTGCTCACCACGTTACAAAGAAATGGCATCAGTATTGAAAACATCGTTAAAACCGACTCAGTCGTGACAATTTATAATCTTGTTCTCAATGCTGATTTCTTAACTGTAATTCCATGTGATATGACATCACCTTTTGGTTCTAATCAATTTATTACTATTCCGGTTGAAGAAACATTACCTGTGGCACAATATGCCGCGGTATGGTCGAAAAATTATCGTATTAAAAAAGCAGCATCGGTTTTGGTGGAATTAGCCAAAGAGTATTCATCTTATAATGGGTGTAGACGAAGGCAATTAATTGAAGTTGGTTAGTTATTTGTTTTTATTTAAACATAAATAATCCACCTGTCTGTTTTGCAGGTGTCGGTTACGGTTACCTACATATTTAATTCAGGCTAAGAGGTTTTATAATGCATATTACATACGATCTCCCGGTTGCTATTGATGACATCATTGAAGCAAAACAACGACTGGCTGGGCGAATTTATAAAACAGGCATGCCTCGCTCCAACTATTTTAGTGAACGTTGCAAAGGTGAAATATTCCTCAAATTCGAAAACATGCAGCGTACGGGTTCATTTAAAATTCGTGGCGCATTTAATAAATTAAGTTCACTGACCGATGCGGAAAAACGCAAAGGCGTGGTGGCCTGTTCTGCGGGCAACCATGCGCAAGGGGTTTCCCTCTCCTGCGCGATGCTGGGCATCGACGGTAAAGTGGTGATGCCAAAAGGTGCGCCAAAATCCAAAGTAGCGGCAACGTGCGACTACTCCGCAGAAGTCGTTCTGCATGGTGATAACTTCAACGACACTATCGCTAAAGTGAGCGAAATTGTCGAAATGGAAGGCCGTATTTTTATCCCACCTTACGATGATCCGAAAGTGATTGCTGGCCAGGGAACGATTGGTCTGGAAATTATGGAAGATCTCTATGATGTCGATAACGTGATTGTGCCAATTGGTGGTGGCGGTTTAATTGCTGGTATTGCGGTGGCAATTAAATCTATTAACCCGACCATTCGTGTTATTGGCGTACAGTCTGAAAACGTTCACGGCATGGCGGCTTCTTTCCACTCCGGAGAAATAACCACGCACCGAACTACCGGCACCCTGGCGGATGGTTGTGATGTCTCCCGCCCGGGTAATTTAACTTACGAAATCGTTCGTGAATTAGTCGATGACATCGTGCTGGTCAGCGAAGACGAAATCAGAAACAGTATGATTGCCTTAATTCAGCGCAATAAAGTCGTCACCGAAGGCGCAGGCGCTCTGGCATGTGCTGCATTATTAAGCGGTAAATTAGACCAATATATTCAAAACAGAAAAACCGTCAGTATTATTTCCGGCGGCAATATCGATCTTTCTCGCGTCTCTCAAATCACCGGTTTCGTTGACGCTTAATTAATTCGTTGAGGATAGGATATGAGTACTTCAGATAGCATTGTATCCAGCCAGACAAAACAATCGTCCTGGCGTAAATCAGATACCACATGGACGTTAGGCTTGTTTGGTACGGCAATCGGCGCCGGGGTGCTGTTCTTCCCTATCCGCGCAGGTTTTGGCGGACTGATCCCGATTCTTCTGATGTTGGTATTGGCATACCCCATCGCGTTTTATTGCCACCGGGCGCTGGCGCGTCTGTGTCTTTCTGGCTCTAACCCTTCCGGCAACATTACGGAAACGGTGGAAGAGCATTTTGGTAAAACTGGCGGCGTGGTTATCACGTTCCTGTACTTCTTCGCGATTTGCCCACTGCTGTGGATTTATGGCGTTACTATTACCAATACCTTTATGACGTTCTGGGAAAACCAGCTCGGCTTTGCACCGCTGAATCGCGGCTTTGTGGCGCTGTTCCTGTTGCTGCTGATGGCTTTCGTCATCTGGTTTGGTAAGGATCTGATGGTTAAAGTGATGAGCTACCTGGTATGGCCGTTTATCGCCAGCCTGGTGCTGATTTCTCTGTCGCTGATCCCTTACTGGAACTCTGCAGTTATCGACCAGGTTGACCTCGGTTCGCTGTCGTTAACTGGTCATGACGGTATCCTGATCACTGTCTGGCTGGGGATTTCCATCATGGTTTTCTCCTTTAACTTCTCGCCAATCGTCTCTTCCTTCGTGGTTTCTAAACGTGAAGAGTATGAGAAAGACTTCGGTCGCGACTTCACCGAACGTAAATGTTCCCAAATCATTTCTCGTGCCAGCATGCTGATGGTTGCAGTGGTGATGTTCTTTGCCTTTAGCTGCCTGTTTACGCTGTCTCCGGCCAACATGGCGGAAGCCAAAGCGCAGAATATTCCAGTGCTTTCTTATCTGGCTAACCACTTTGCGTCCATGACCGGTACCAAAACAACGTTCGCGATTACACTGGAATATGCGGCTTCCATCATCGCACTCGTGGCTATCTTCAAATCTTTCTTCGGTCACTATCTGGGGACGCTGGAAGGCTTGAATGGCCTGATTCTGAAGTTCGGTTATAAAGGTGACAAAACCAAAGTGTCGCTGGGTAAACTGAATACTCTCAGCATGATCTTCATCATGGGCTCCACCTGGGTTGTTGCCTACGCCAACCCGAACATCCTCGACCTGATTGAAGCCATGGGCGCACCGATTATCGCATCCCTGCTGTGCCTGTTGCCGATGTATGCCATCCGTAAAGCGCCGTCTCTGGCGAAATACCGTGGTCGTCTGGATAACGTGTTTGTTACCGTGATTGGTCTGCTGACCATCCTGAACATCGTATACAAACTGTTTTAATCCGTAACTCAGGATGAGAAAAGAGATGAATGAATTTCCGGTTGTTTTGGTTATTAACTGTGGTTCGTCTTCGATTAAGTTTTCCGTACTCGATGCCAGCGACTGTGAAGTATTAATGTCAGGTATTGCCGACGGTATTAACTCGGAAAATGCATTCTTATCCGTAAATGGGGGAGAGCCAGCACCGCTGGCTCACCACAGCTACGAAGGTGCATTGAAGGCAATTGCATTTGAACTGGAAAAACGGAATTTAAATGACAGTGTGGCCTTAATTGGCCACCGCATCGCTCACGGCGGCAGTATTTTTACCGAGTCCGCCATTATTACCGATGAAGTCATTGATAATATCCGTCGCGTTTCTCCACTGGCACCCCTGCATAATTACGCCAATTTAAGCGGTATTGAATCGGCGCAGCAATTATTTCCGGGCGTAACTCAGGTGGCGGTATTTGATACCAGTTTCCACCAGACGATGGCTCCGGAAGCTTATTTATACGGCCTGCCGTGGAAATATTATGAAGAGTTAGGTGTACGCCGTTATGGTTTCCACGGCACGTCGCACCGCTATGTTTCCCAGCGCGCACATTCTTTGCTGAATCTGGCGGAAGATGACTCCGGCCTGGTTGTGGCGCATCTTGGCAATGGCGCGTCAATCTGTGCAGTTCGCAACGGTCAGAGTGTTGATACCTCAATGGGAATGACGCCGCTGGAAGGCTTGATGATGGGTACCCGCAGTGGCGATGTCGACTTTGGTGCGATGTCCTGGGTCGCCAGCCAAACCAACCAGAGCCTGGGTGACCTGGAACGCGTAGTGAATAAAGAGTCGGGATTATTAGGTATTTCCGGTCTTTCTTCGGATTTACGTGTTCTGGAAAAAGCCTGGCATGAAGGTCACGAACGCGCGCAACTGGCAATTAAAACCTTTGTTCACCGAATTGCCCGTCATATTGCCGGACACGCAGCCTCATTACATCGCCTGGATGGAATTATATTCACCGGCGGAATAGGAGAGAATTCAAGTTTAATTCGTCGTCTGGTCATGGAACATTTGGCTGTATTAGGCGTAGAGATTGATACAGAAATGAATAATCGCTCTAACTCCTGTGGAGAGCGAATTGTTTCCAGTGAAAATGCGCGTGTCATTTGCGCCGTTATCCCAACCAACGAAGAAAAAATGATTGCTTTGGATGCCATTCATTTAGGCAAAGTGAACGCGCCCGCAGAATTTGCATAATTTAGTTGAAGTATTGTAGAGAGATTATTTTTCATGAAGGTAGATATTGATACCAGCGATAAGCTGTACGCCGACGCATGGCTTGGCTTTAAAGGTACGGACTGGAAAAACGAAATTAATGTCCGCGATTTTATTCAACATAACTATACACCGTATGAAGGTGATGAATCTTTTCTCGCCGAAGCAACGCCAGCCACCACGGAATTGTGGGAAAAAGTGATGGAAGGCATCCGTATCGAAAACGCAACCCACGCGCCGGTTGATTTCGATACTAATATTGCTACCACCATTACCGCTCATGATGCGGGATATATTAACCAGCCGCTGGAAAAAATAGTGGGCCTGCAAACGGATGCGCCATTAAAGCGTGCGCTGCATCCGTTCGGTGGCATTAATATGATTAAAAGTTCATTCCACGCCTATGGTCGTGAAATGGACAGTGAATTTGAATATCTGTTTACCGATCTGCGTAAAACCCATAACCAGGGCGTATTTGATGTTTACTCACCGGATATGCTGCGCTGCCGTAAATCTGGCGTGCTGACCGGTTTACCAGATGGCTATGGTCGTGGGCGCATTATCGGTGACTATCGCCGCGTGGCGCTATATGGCATCAGTTATCTGGTGCGTGAACGCGAACTGCAATTTGCCGATCTCCAGTCCCGTCTGGAAAAAGGCGAGGATCTGGAAGCCACCATCCGTCTGCGTGAGGAGCTGGCGGAACATCGTCGTGCGCTGTTGCAGATTCAGGAAATGGCGGCGAAATACGGTTTTGATATCTCCCGTCCGGCGCAGAATGCGCAGGAAGCGGTGCAGTGGCTCTACTTCGCTTACCTGGCGGCAGTGAAATCGCAAAATGGCGGCGCGATGTCGCTGGGGCGCACGGCATCGTTCCTCGATATCTACATTGAGCGCGACTTTAAAGCTGGCGTCCTCAATGAGCAGCAGGCACAGGAACTGATCGACCACTTCATTATGAAGATCCGTATGGTGCGCTTCTTGCGTACGCCGGAATTTGATTCGCTGTTCTCCGGCGATCCAATCTGGGCGACGGAAGTGATCGGCGGGATGGGGCTGGACGGTCGTACACTGGTGACCAAAAACTCCTTCCGCTATTTGCACACCCTGCACACTATGGGGCCTGCACCGGAACCTAACCTGACCATTCTTTGGTCGGAAGAATTACCGATTGCCTTCAAAAAATATGCCGCGCAGGTGTCAATCGTCACCTCTTCCTTGCAGTATGAAAACGACGATCTGATGCGTACTGACTTCAACAGCGACGATTACGCGATTGCCTGCTGCGTCAGCCCAATGGTGATTGGTAAGCAAATGCAGTTCTTTGGTGCACGCGCTAACCTGGCGAAAACGCTGCTGTACGCAATTAACGGCGGGGTGGATGAGAAGCTGAAGATTCAGGTCGGTCCGAAAACGGCACCGCTGATGGACGACGTGCTGGATTACGACAAAGTGATGGACAGTCTCGATCACTTCATGGACTGGCTGGCGGTGCAGTACATCAGCGCGCTGAATATCATTCACTACATGCACGACAAGTACAGCTACGAAGCTTCGCTGATGGCGCTGCACGATCGTGATGTTTATCGCACGATGGCTTGCGGCATCGCGGGTCTGTCGGTGGCGACGGACTCCCTGTCTGCCATCAAATATGCCCGCGTGAAACCGATCCGTGACGAAAACGGCCTGGCGGTGGATTTCGAAATCGACGGCGAATATCCGCAGTATGGCAACAACGACGAGCGCGTAGACAGCATTGCCTGCGATCTGGTTGAACGCTTTATGAAGAAAATTAAAGCGCTGCCAACCTATCGCAACGCCGTCCCCACCCAGTCGATTCTGACTATCACTTCTAACGTGGTGTACGGCCAGAAAACCGGTAACACGCCAGACGGTCGTCGCGCGGGTACACCGTTCGCACCGGGCGCTAACCCGATGCACGGTCGTGACCGCAAAGGTGCGGTAGCCTCGCTGACGTCGGTGGCGAAACTGCCGTTCACCTACGCCAAAGACGGGATCTCGTACACCTTCTCAATTGTCCCGGCGGCGCTGGGCAAAGAAGATCCAGTACGTAAAACCAACCTTGTCGGCCTGCTGGATGGGTATTTCCACCACGAAGCGGATGTCGAAGGCGGTCAACACCTCAACGTCAACGTAATGAATAGGGAAATGCTGCTGGATGCCATCGAGCACCCGGAAAAATATCCTAACCTGACAATCCGTGTCTCTGGCTACGCCGTGCGCTTCAACGCACTGACCCGTGAACAGCAACAGGATGTTATTTCACGTACTTTTACCCAGGCGCTCTGACGCCGGAGGATGTATGAAAAAGATTATCGAAACGCAACGTGCCCCAGGTGCAATCGGCCCTTATGTTCAGGGCGTTGATTTAGGCAGCATGGTCTTCACCTCCGGGCAAATTCCGGTTTGCCCACAGACCGGTGAGATCCCGGCTGATGTGCAAGATCAGGCGCGTTTAAGCCTCGAAAACGTCAAAGCGATCGTGGTTGCTGCCGGGCTGAGCGTGGGCGATATCATCAAGATGACCGTGTTCATCACCGATCTGAATGATTTTGCCACCATCAATGAAGTCTATAAGCAGTTCTTCGATGAGCATCAGGCGACCTACCCGACCCGGAGCTGTGTGCAGGTCGCGCGTTTGCCGAAAGATGTGAAGCTGGAAATTGAAGCCATCGCAGTACGTAGTGCGTAAAGCCTCGTGAGCGGGACGGTCGCAAGGTCGTTCCGCTCCACTTCACTGAACGGCAATCCGAGGGTGTGGATATGATTAGTGCATTCGATATTTTCAAAATTGGGATTGGACCCTCCAGTTCGCATACCGTGGGGCCAATGAATGCCGGAAAAAGTTTTATTGATCGGCTGGAAAGTAGCGGCTTATTAACCGCGACGAGCCATATTGTGGTCGATCTGTACGGGTCGTTGTCACTGACGGGCAAAGGCCATGCCACGGATGTCGCCATCATCATGGGACTGGCAGGAAACAGTCCGCAGGATGTTGTCATTGATGAGATCCCTGCATTTATAGAGTTAGTGACGCGCAGCGGGCGGTTGTCGGTGGCTTCTGGGGCGCATGTTGTTGATTTTCCTGTAGCAAAGAACATTGTTTTCCATCCTGAAATGTTGCCTCGTCATGAGAACGGGATGCGGATTACTGCCTGGAATGGGCAGAAAGAGCTATTAAGCAAAACTTACTACTCAGTCGGTGGCGGATTTATCGTTGAAGAAGAACACTTCGGCCTGTCGCACGATGTCGAAACACCCGTACCTTACGATTTCCACTCAGCAGGTGAACTGCTGAAAATGTGTGATTACAACGGCCTGTCTATTTCTGGCCTGATGATGCACAACGAGCTGGCGCTGCGCAGTAAAGCGGAAATTGATGCCGGGTTTGCCCGTATCTGGCAAGTGATGCATGACGGTATTGAACGCGGGATGAACACTGAAGGCGTGCTGCCTGGTCCGCTCAATGTGCCGCGCCGTGCCGTAGCGCTGCGTCGTCAGCTGGTTTCCAGCGATAACATCTCTAACGATCCGATGAATGTCATCGACTGGATCAACATGTACGCGCTGGCGGTTAGTGAAGAAAACGCAGCTGGCGGGCGCGTGGTAACGGCACCGACTAACGGTGCGTGCGGCATTATTCCGGCAGTGCTGGCTTATTACGATAAGTTCCGTCGTCCGGTAAATGAGCGGTCAATTGCCCGCTATTTTCTTGCAGCCGGGGCTATTGGCGCGCTGTATAAAATGAACGCCTCCATCTCTGGCGCGGAAGTCGGCTGTCAGGGGGAGATTGGCGTGGCCTGTTCAATGGCGGCGGCAGGGTTAACTGAACTACTGGGCGGCAGTCCGGCGCAGGTATGCAATGCGGCGGAAATCGCGATGGAGCATAACCTTGGGCTGACCTGCGATCCGGTTGCCGGACAGGTACAAATCCCGTGCATTGAACGTAATGCCATTAATGCCGTGAAAGCAGTAAACGCCGCGCGGATGGCGATGCGCCGCACCTCGGCACCGCGTGTTTCACTCGATAAAGTGATCGAGACGATGTATGAAACCGGCAAAGATATGAACGATAAATACCGCGAAACATCACGCGGAGGACTGGCTATTAAAGTGGTCTGCGGCTGACATTGCTGTCAGCTTTCATCCTTGGGTGCACAAATGTGCACCTTTTTTTTGTGATCTGCCGCAAATAGAGAATGAATATTCTCTTGTGATTAATTTAGTAGAAAATTCTTATCCATCTCCGTTATTTCAAAGCCTTGATTGTGAAGATTTTCTCTGACCTCGCGCGTATCATTTCTTTATTCTAATAACTCGCCTGCAAAAACGTAGACCGCATATCGCCTTGATGCGGCTCGGAAAAAAATAATAAGCCCTACAAAATATTGAGCGAGAAATTATGGAAATTGCATCGAATAAAGGCGTCATTGCAGACGCTTCGACCCCGGCGGGTCGTGCTGGAATGAGTGAGAGCGAGTGGCGAGAAGCGATCAAATTCGACAGTACTGACACCGGCTGGGTGATTATGAGTATCGGGATGGCGATTGGCGCGGGGATTGTTTTTCTCCCGGTGCAGGTCGGTTTGATGGGATTGTGGGTATTTTTGCTCTCATCGGTGATTGGTTACCCGGCAATGTATCTGTTTCAGCGATTGTTTATTAATACGCTGGCAGAATCACCAGAATGTAAAGATTACCCGAGCGTCATTAGCGGTTATTTAGGTAAAAACTGGGGCATCCTGTTAGGTGCGCTCTATTTCGTAATGCTGGTGATTTGGATGTTCGTCTATTCCACCGCCATCACCAACGATAGTGCTTCCTACCTGCATACCTTCGGCGTGACGGAAGGGTTGCTGTCAGACAGTCCCTTTTATGGTCTGGTACTGATTTGCATTCTGGTGGCGATCTCTTCACGCGGCGAGAAATTGTTATTCAAAATTTCGACCGGCATGGTGCTGACCAAGCTGCTGGTGGTCGCGGCGCTGGGCGTATCGATGGTGGGAATGTGGCATCTGTATAACGTCGGTTCGCTGCCGCCGCTGGGGTTGCTGGTGAAAAACGCCATTATCACCCTGCCGTTTACCCTGACGTCGATTCTGTTTATCCAGACGTTAAGCCCGATGGTGATCTCTTATCGCTCGCGGGAAAAATCGATTGAAGTGGCGCGGCATAAAGCATTGCGGGCAATGAATATCGCGTTTGGTATTTTGTTTGTCACCGTCTTTTTCTACGCCGTGTCGTTCACGCTGGCGATGGGACATGACGAAGCGGTAAAAGCCTACGAGCAGAATATTTCCGCGCTGGCAATTGCGGCGCAGTTTATTAGCGGTGACGGCGCAGCGTGGGTGAAAGTGGTCAGCGTCATTCTCAATATCTTTGCTGTAATGACCGCGTTTTTTGGCGTCTATTTAGGCTTTCGCGAAGCAACGCAAGGGATCGTAATGAACATCCTGCGTCGCAAGATGCCTGCCGAGAAGATTAACGAAAATCTCGTTCAGCGCGGCATCATGATTTTCGCCATTTTGCTGGCCTGGAGCGCCATCGTACTGAACGCACCGGTGTTGAGCTTCACCTCTATCTGTAGCCCGATTTTCGGCATGGTAGGGTGCCTGATCCCGGCGTGGCTGGTTTACAAAGTACCGGCATTGCACAAATACAAAGGGATGTCTCTGTACCTGATTATCGTCACTGGTTTGTTGCTTTGTGTTTCTCCGTTCCTGGCATTTTCTTGATTTACCTGAAATTTTAAGGTTTTTAATATGTTTGATTCGACTTTAAATCCGTTATGGCAGCGTTACATCCTCGCCGTTCAGGAGGAAGTAAAACCGGCGCTGGGATGTACTGAACCGATTTCACTGGCGCTGGCGGCGGCGGTTGCTGCGGCAGAACTGGAAGGTCCGGTTGAACGTGTAGAAGCCTGGGTTTCGCCAAATCTGATGAAGAACGGCCTGGGCGTCACCGTTCCCGGCACGGGAATGGTGGGGCTGCCGATTGCGGCGGCGCTGGGAGCGTTAGGTGGAAATGCTAACGCCGGGCTGGAAGTGCTGAAAGATGCAACTGCGCAGGCAATTGCCGATGCCAAAGCACTGCTGGCGGCGGGGAAAGTCTCAGTTAAGATCCAGGAACCTTGCGATGAAATCCTCTTCTCACGCGCCAAAGTCTGGAACGGTGAGAAGTGGGCGTGTGTCACTATCGTCGGCGGGCATACCAACATTGTGCATATTGAGACGCACAATGGTGTGGTGTTTACCCAGCAGGCGTGTGTGGCAGAGGGCGAGCAAGAGTCTCCGCTGACGGTGCTTTCCAGGACGACGCTGGCTGAGATCCTGAAGTTCGTCAATGAAGTCCCGTTTGCGGCGATCCGCTTTATTCTCGATTCCGCGAAGTTAAATTGCGCGTTATCGCAGGAAGGCTTGAGCGGTAACTGGGGGCTGCATATTGGCGCGACGCTGGAAAAACAGTGCGCGCGCGGCTTGCTGGCGAAAGATCTCTCTTCATCCATTGTGATTCGTACCAGCGCGGCATCCGATGCGCGTATGGGCGGCGCTACGCTTCCGGCAATGAGTAACTCCGGCTCGGGTAACCAGGGGATCACTGCAACAATGCCTGTGGTGGTGGTAGCAGAACACTTCGGGGCCGATGATGAACGGCTGGCGCGTGCGCTGATGCTTTCGCATTTGAGCGCGATTTACATCCATAACCAGTTACCGCGTTTGTCTGCGCTTTGTGCCGCAACGACCGCAGCAATGGGGGCCGCCGCCGGGATGGCATGGCTGGTGGATGGGCGTTATGAAACCATCTCGATGGCGATCAGCAGTATGATCGGCGATGTCAGCGGCATGATTTGCGATGGTGCGTCGAACAGCTGCGCGATGAAGGTTTCGACCAGTGCTTCGGCTGCGTGGAAAGCGGTGTTAATGGCGCTGGATGATACCGCAGTGACCGGCAATGAAGGGATCGTGGCGCATGATGTTGAGCAGTCGATTGCCAACCTGTGTGCGTTAGCAAGCCATTCGATGCAGCAAACGGATCGGCAGATTATCGAGATTATGGCGAGCAAGGCCAGATAAACGCCAGGTTTTGGGTATCGTGCCGGATGCGATGCTGGCGCATCTTATCCGGCCTACGAATTGCACAATTTGTTGATGTTGTTGGGTTTTGTAGGCCGGATAAGGCGTTTACGCCGCATCCGGCAACTTGTCTTTACGCGGTAGCTTCATCTTCGGCTAAACGCGTTTCAGCATCCGCGACGATGGCTTCCAGCTCGCTCAACATCTCTTCATAGCCAAAATTATTGGCGGTGCGAGCTGGTTCTTTCGCCACCACGGGCTTCACTGGCTGACGCTTTTTGGCCGATTTTTTACTCATCATCATCTCCCTGTAAAAACAACTAGACAGGCAAATCTATCAGCAAAGCGCGCAGTGGGGAATCGGCAACCAGCGTAATGTTAGCCTCGTCACGAATAAACGCCCCATCACCGCAGGTTAGCGCCGCTTTCTCTTCATGATGCGTAAGCGCATGAAATTTCCCGTGAATCGATTGCAAATACGCGCGTGGCCCATGCAACTGGAAATTCGCACTTTCGCCTTTGTCGAGCATGATATGGTGCAGCCACACTTGCTGGCGCAATTGCAGGCTTCCCATCCCACCTTCTGGCGAGGCGATTAATTGCTGCTTGCTCATATTAAGCGCCAGTTTTTGAATCAGCGGATTCTCTCGTTGTGGGCAGGCATCCAGCCAAAGTTGCATTCGCGTTAACGATTTGTCTTTGCTGAGATTGTGTTCGCTATAGCTGACACCCGGCTGGGTAGAGAGCAGCAACACCTCACCAGCGCTGGCCTGAACATGATTGCCTTCGCTGTCGCGATACTCAGCTTCTCCATCCAGAATCACATTTAAAATATCGACTTTGGGATAGGTTCGTGGCTGAAAGGCGGCACCTGGGGCCAGCACTTCCTGGTTAAGCACGCGCAGGGAGGCATAGCCTAACAATTTCGGGTCGAAGTAGTGTCCAAAGGAAAAAGTATACCGGGCCTGCAACCATCCGTAGTCTGCTTGTCCACACTGCCTGGCAGTTCGGGTAGTAATCATAATTCTTGACCTCTCTTTACTTCCTTTTATGGTAAGGGGCTGGACGCTACATTGTTAGCCAGATATTCTGCCCGGTATGTTCAAATTTCCTGAATGAGAACGAAATGGCCAAAGAAAGGGCATTAACGCTGGAAGCACTACGGGTTATGGATGCGATCGATCGCCGGGGCAGTTTTGCGGCGGCGGCGGATGAGCTGGGACGCGTGCCTTCCGCACTTAGCTACACCATGCAAAAACTGGAAGAAGAGCTGGATGTGGTGCTGTTTGACCGCTCGGGCCATCGCACCAAATTCACCAATGTCGGGAGGATGTTGCTGGAGCGAGGGCGCGTTTTGCTGGAAGCCGCAGATAAACTGACTACCGATGCGGAAGCTCTCGCGCGCGGTTGGGAAACGCATCTCACCATTGTGACCGAGGCGCTGGTACCGACACCTGCCTTTTTCCCGTTAATCGACAAACTGGCGGCAAAAGCCAATACCCAACTGGCAATCATCACCGAAGTGCTGGCGGGGGCGTGGGAACGACTGGAGCAGGGGCGGGCGGATATCGTTATCGCGCCGGATATGCATTTTCGTTCCTCGTCGGAGATCAACTCGCGCAAACTCTATACCTTAATGAACGTCTATGTTGCCGCGCCTGATCACCCGATTCATCAGGAGCCGGAACCGTTATCTGAAGTGACGCGCGTGAAATATCGTGGAATTGCGGTGGCGGATACCGCTCGTGAGCGCCCGGTATTGACCGTACAGCTACTGGACAAACAGCCGCGCTTAACGGTGAGCACGATTGAAGATAAACGTCAGGCATTACTGGCGGGGCTTGGCGTGGCGACGATGCCGTATCCGATGGTCGAAAAAGACATTGCGGAAGGGCGGTTGCGTGTCGTCAGCCCGGAATCGACCAGCGAGATCGATATTATTATGGCCTGGCGTCGTGACAGTATGGGGGAGGCGAAATCCTGGTGTCTGCGGGAAATTCCCAAACTTTTTAGCGGAAAATAATATTTGTTATTTTTAATAAAAAGGGGCGAAATATCGCCCCAATTCTAAGATTAATTTGAACCAAACTTCGGATCGTTTCCGTAACGATTGCTGCCAGAATTGCCTTCTAAACAGGCAAATACAAACAGAACTAACCAGCCAATGACCGGTACCAGATAGAGAAGCGCCCACGCACCTGAACGGTCAGTATCGTGCAGACGACGAACGCACAGAGCAATGACCGGAATGATTGTTGCTGCCAGGTAAATGAGAGAAAGGAATGGAAACTCTAAACCTAAAATCAATTGAATGACATTGATAATAGCGCCGACGATGGCGTTAATCAGAGTAAACATCCAGTACTCTTTACGACGTGCACGACCAGAGAAACCAACATAATTTTTTAATACGGCTAAATACCACTGCATAAAAACATCCCTTTAATTAAAAGTTGCGAAAGTCTATTCCGGGGATGGAGTAAATGCTATTCGTATCTTTCTTTTTCGGATGTTATAAAGGTTTTGATATTTAAGATAAATACATGGTTATTTTTTATAGGTAATTTATATAACGACATTGAAATAATTTAAATAAACATTAGTAGATTATTTATTCATCAACATAATGATAAAAGCCGGATGAGTCAGACATCCGGCGAGGAGATTTGTTTTAAGGTTCCAGTTTCGGATCTGGTCCAAAGCGGTTTTCGCCTGGCGTACCCGCCTGACAGTTAAAGACGATGATAATAAGCCAGCCGATAAACGGGATTAAGAACAACAGTGCCCACCACGCCGAGCGGTCGGTGTCGTGCAGGCGGCGGAACTGAACTGCCCACCATGGTAAAAACACCAGAATACCGTAGATTGTCGTCAGGATGCCTTCGCCACCGGCACGTTGCCAGCCTAACATTTTATCCAGTAGCCCCAGCACGAACGTAAAGATGATGTTGACCAGAATAAACATCCAGTACTCTTTGCGCCGCGCACGACCCCGGAAACCGACATAATTTTTTAGTACTTTCAGATACCAGTCCATTTTTGCCTCAATTTTGCTCAATCACTTGTTTTTAAAGCAGCAAATTAAGAATAGACGTGAATGAAATGGCAGTAAATATTATCTCTATGAATTAATAAGGCGCTGTGAAGGATAGGGGCAAGCGCAAAATTGCCAGATGCGCTACGCTTATCTGGCCTGCGCGGTCATTGCAACATATTGAATATAAATGTTTTGTAGGTTTGATAAGGCGTTTACGCCGCATCCGACATGAACAACACGCACTTAGCTAATTATCAGAGGCACCTCGTAAGGTGCCTTTTTTTAACCGAAGCGAACATCTCGTCCATGCGGTTCATCGAGATCCTGCCACGGACCAATTGAAATAATCCCCGTAGGGTTGATGGTCTTATGGCTGCGGAAGTAATGATTACGGATGTGATCGAAATTGACTGTTTCGGCAATTCCCGGCATCTGGTAGATATCGCGCAGGAAGCCATACAGATTCAGGTAATCGCTGATGCGGTGCTTATCACACTTGAAGTGGGTCACATACACTGGATCAAAACGCACCAGCGTGGTCCACAGGCGAATATCGGCTTCGGTTAGCTGGTTGCCGGTCAGGTAACGGTGCTGACCTAAAATCTGTTCCAGTCGCGCCAGCGATTCAAACACTTTCGCCACCGCTTCGTCGTAGGCTTGCTGGCTGGTGGCAAAACCGGCTTTATACACGCCATTGTTAACGGTGTCGTAAATCCAGCCGTTAAGTTCGTCAATTTTCGGTTGCAGAGCTGGTGGGTAGTAATCTCCCGCTTTCGCACCCAGCGCATCAAACGCGGTATTGAACATGCGGATGATTTCTGCTGATTCGTTGCTGACGATGGTGTGGTTCTTTTTGTCCCACAGTACGGGAACAGTAACTCGTCCGCTGTAGTGTGGATCGGCGTGGAGATAAAGCTGATACAGAAATTCATGTTGATAGAGCGTGTCGCCGGTTGCTCCCGGAAAACTGTCATCAAAGGTCCAGCCGTTTTCCAGCATCAGCGGGTTCACTACGGAAACGGAAATAAACGGTTCCAGTCCTTTGAGTTTACGCATGATCAGCGTGCGGTGCGCCCACGGGCAGGCGAGTGAAACATAGAGATGATAACGATCTTTCTCTGCGATAAAACCGCCTTTGCCAGTGGGGCCTGGTGCGCCATCGGCAGTGAGCCAGTTACGAAATGCGGAAGCTGAACGTTGAAATTTACCGCCGGTAGATTTGGTATCGTACCAGGTGTCATGCCAGACGCCGTCAATCAGTTGACCCATTTTTCTCTCCTCCAATAGCAAAAACGAGGAGCGTTTCTCCTCGTTTGAGACTGATGGCAAACGCAAAACTGCCTGATGCGCTATGCTTATCAGGCCTACGAGGTTTCTGCAATGTATTGAATTTGCATGTTTTTGTAGGCCGGATAAGGCGTTCACGCCGCATCCGGCATGAACAACGCGCACTTTGTCAACAATCTGAAACGAGGAGTGTTCCTCCTCGTTTTTTATCGTTAAGTATAGCGCGTGCTTACCACTTTTTATTCAGCAGGCGGTCGATGCTATACGCGCCCGGACCGGTAATTGCCAGCAGCAGGAATCCGCCAGAAATTGTCAGGTTTTTCATGAACATCAGCGAGTTGACGCCTTCAGCAAAGTTGCTGTGAAATAAAAATGCCGTCAGCAGCGTAAAGCCCGCAGTAAACAGGGCTGTGGTACGTGTCAGGAAACCGAACAGGATTGCCAGACCACCACCAAACTCAAGCAGAATCACCAGCGGCAGCATAAAGCCGGGGACGCCCATTGCTTCCATATATTGTTGGGTACCCGCGTAGCCAGTAATTTTTCCCCAGCCTGCGGTAATAAACAGAATCGGCATTAAAATACGCGCTACCAGTACACCAACATCTTCTAATTTTTTCATCATACTCTCCACTGCGCCGCTCAGGCTGCTGATTGTTTTTTTGTGCAAGGGCGCGGTATTTGCGTCATTGCTGTCGATGGAGAGAATCATAAACGTGGCGAAGCGTGATTGTTAGCAAGGAAAACTGTCAAAAATCTTCAAAAAATTTGAGGGATATGGCCGGAATGGCTCCGGCCAGAGAGGTTATTAACCGCGAAGTTGTTGCTGCTTGAGGGTTGTTTTCACCAGACGCCAGGCGCTCCATACACCAAAACCGCGTCTGGCCCAGCGGACCAGCATATTAGGATGGCGAATCGTCCAGATAGCCATCACGCTACTGCCAACCAGCGCCCAGGAGCGCAGACTCAACAGCATATTCCAGCGACGATCGTAAGCGCCTGTTGCCTCCAGCCATTCACGACGAGTGGCGGAAAGATCCAGCCGTTGTTGCTGGATCTGGCTAAGCAGTTGCGCCTTACGTCGTTCACGTTCGACTTTACTGCTCACGGGACTCCTCCTCGAGCAGCTGCCGATCGTTTGCCAGCTCATGGCGTGTATGGCGCAGCAAGGTGGATTTACGCGATTTACGTAACGTCCAGATACCGCCAATCAGTGCCAGTAGCAGCAACACCACGGTGGTGGCAATCATCGCATTCAGGCGATATTGCGGATCAACCGCCCAAATAATTAGCACCATCAGGCTCATAAGACCAAATGCAGCGAAAAGCATCGTCAGGCCCAGCATCAGTAAAAGTTGAAAGAGATTCGCTTTTTCCTCTTCCAGCTCCACCACCGCCAGCCGCAGACGTGTTTCCACCATTTCAACCATGATGGAAACAATTCGCTGCCCGATGCCCAGAACGCTTTTACCGGGCCCTTGCGCGTGATGAGTGTCCGCCATAATTAACGACGCGACAGCAGAACGCCGAGCACTACACCGATTGCAGCGCCAATGCCCACGCCGGTCCACGGATTTTCACGCACATACTCATCGGCACGCGCCGCCGCGACACGGGTTTGTTTGGCGATGGCATCACCGGTTTCACCCAGGCGATAACGGCTCTGTTTCAGTGCCTGCTCCGCTTTGCTACGAATCTTACTCAACTCTTCTTTCGACTTCTCGCCAGATGAGCTAAGCACCTCTTCCAGCGTATCGGAAAGGGATTTCAACTCAGCACGCAGATGTTCCGTAGTGTGTTCTTTCGACATAGTTTTCTCCAGGTGAGTAAGTAGTGACTATTGTGAGTTAGTAGTCGCGCGCTTCCAGCTTTTTCAGCTCTTCCTGCGCTTCTGCCAGTTTCCGTTCGCGTTTGGCAATCTTATCTGCATCGCCTTTTTGCTTCGCCTCGGCTAAATCTTGCTGGCGTTCCGCCACCTCATCTTTCTGCTTTGCGATTTTCTTCTGATGATCGGCACGCAGTTGGCTATCTGAACAGTTGGCCCGGACTTCACTCAGGGCTTTATTCAGACCGTCAATACGATTCTGGTTTTGGTGTTTTTCGGCATAGCTGATCTCCTTAAGGATATTTTGCTCCTTTTCCTGACACAGGGTAGTGGCATAACTACCGGCACTAAGAGCAAAGAGAGAAACAGCTAAAGCGATGCGGTATTTCATTCTTGAACCTTCCATTGTGATTCGGACCTATTACAAAGGAACGATTGTCCAGACAACGAAGCGGTCGTGTTAACCACCGCCCCATTAATCATAGACAGTTACGGTGAAATCACCAAAGTGAGTGATCTGTTTCGGATAACAGGAAGTTATCCGAAGCGATGAGAGTTATCCCGCAATCGGGTTAGCCACTGCATAGCCTGACTATTATTGTCCTGCTGCGCAATGATGTAGCCATGGGGCAATGTTCTGTCGAGGACCGCTTTTGCGGCGGCGCTCTGGTCGCTGGAGTCAAAGGTAATTAACAGAGTGTCGTTTTTGGGGGTGATACTTTTGAAAGGAATGCCGTGAGCGTCAAGGTGATGCCAGATTGAAAAACCGTCTGGCATCGTTGTCCCTTGATGAACGGCACGAATCGCCAGCGTAGACTCTTGCTGGCGAACCGCGGACCAGGCCAGCAACAGCGTGCCGACCAGAAGTAAAACAGCGCCGGACCAGGCTAGCTGGCGAAGTGACATGCGAGGTATTTGCATCCCTTACCCCCGATTTCCATATTTCTTTTTCCATAACACAACCAGAGAACCTGCCAGGCCAAACACCAGCAGCACCACCGGGAGCAGCATCAGGCATGACATCAGCTGGTCCTCGTACTTTAAAAATACCGGCGTTTTGCCGAGCATGTAACCCAGAGTTGTCAGGATCAATACCCACAGCAGACCACTCATCCAGTTGAAGAACTGAAAGCGCGCGTTATTCAGCCCTGATAACCCGGCAATCGTCGGCAGCAGTGTTCTGACAAACGCAATAAAGCGACCAATTAACAGCGCCGATAAACCGTGTTTATGAAAAAGATGGTGTGCGCGTTGATGATAATGCGCGGGTAAATGAGATAGCCAGTTTTGTACGGTGCGGGTATTGCCCAGCCATCGCCCCTGAATATAGCTGACCCAGCAACCGAGGCTGGCGGCAACGGTCAGCAGCAGAATCGTTTGCGGATAGCCCATCGCGCCTTTCGCAATCAATACGCCGACCAGTACCAGTAAACTGTCGCCCGGTAAAAAGGCCGCCGGAAGCAAGCCGTTTTCAAGGAACAAAATGACAAACAAGACAAAATACAACATGCCAATCATCGACGGATTGGCCAGGGTTTCAAAATCCTGCGCCCACAGGGCTTGCAGCAATTGGGTCAAAAGTTCCATTCATTATTCCTGGTGAATCGGTTAACGCCACGCTGGTTTTAAATGATGCACTACCGCAATGTTATTGCTGTCTTGGTATGTTCTGCGGGTTTGATACATCAACACAGCCTGAACTATTCCCTGTTAAATCGTGAGATAAGAAAGCATTCAAAAGCATAAATTCAAATTGAATCTAATTGTAACAAAGGTCAACGTTGTTCGTTATCAAAATTACATGTCCGTGGAGTCTGATTTTGCTGAATGCAGGGGAGGGAGGCGAGAGGATTTACACAGGCTGACACTTTATACTTTTCGCTTACCGACGAGACAAACAGGCGCACTGTAGCGCCTGTCGGACAGGAATTTCATTTACTGCCGCTGGTGGCTGTATCGAGATGCACCACCGGGTTTTCGGCGAACAGATAGCGGTCGGCATTGAACTCGAAATCGTCGCTGGTTTCGTTAAATAACATGATCTTGGTGTTTTCCAGGTGCTGCCACATTGCCAGCTTAGCAGCATGAGGATCTTTGCGAATCAGCGCTTTGAGGATTTGATCGTGGTCATCACACCAGTTATCGACGGTACGGGCATCAATGTGTTCGTGCAGTTTTTTCCAGTACGGGTTATGACTACGCTGGGTCCACATTTTTTCAACGATAGCCGCCAGGGCGGAGTTCTGCGTCGCCAGGGCTACCTGAATATGGAACTGCAAATCCCACTCGGAATCACGGAAGCATTGTTCGCCGCGTGCCTGCTCCTGGATGGCCATCAATTTCATGATGTCCTGTTTTGTGACCTGAGTTGCCGCGAACTCGGCAATATTACTTTCGATGAGCTGGCGGGCTTGCAGTAGCTCAAACGGACCGTAATTGGCAAACTCCATATTATTGTCAGCCGATTGCTGATGGCGCGGCTGGTTGGAAACCACATGAATACCTGAACCTTTACGCACTTCGACATAGCCTTCAACTTCCAGCATGATGATGGCTTCACGAACCACGGTGCGGCTGACGTTTTTTTCATCGGCAATAAAGCGTTCGGCAGGCAGTTTATCACCCACCAGATAGACGCCCTGTTCGATGCGCTCTTTCAGATCAGCGGCAAGTTGTTGATACAAACGGCGTGGTTCAGTGATTTCCATATGCGTCTCCAGGAGTGGAATGCGGACAAAGTTATCATACCACTTTATGCATGCGTATGCCATTGTTAAAATATAAATTGCATGATTGAAATAATATTATTTATTGATGTTGTGAATATTAATATATTCCTAAAATTGATTATGTTGAATTGTGAAAAAACATATTTTTCAGTAGGTTGTATTTTTTTGAGAATAAATAATTTTATCTAAAGATGCTTTTTTGTGTTGACTTGAAAAATAGTATGATTTCTAATGCGCCAACTTTTTATGAAATAATGTAAAACTGATTAAATGGTGGCGAAAATTAATCGATTATTACGGCTCGGGCCTGTCTTACTTCTGTGCACATCATTTTTCGCACAATCTAATATGACTGTATATCCTATGTCTGTATCTATAAACAGTCAGGGAGAAGGAAGTGTTCGTGTAATATCGAAAACGAATGAAGTCCAATATATAAAGGCAACCGTATTTCGTATCGATAATCCATCAACACCACAAGAAAAAGAAATCGAAGTAACTTCAGGCGATGCAAACCAACTTGTGATAATGCCGCCCAAATTTGCTTTGCCTGGCGGTAGTAGCAAAACCGTGCGTTTTGTGGCAATGGAACCTGAGCAAAAAGAAAAAAACTATCGGGTTAAATTTGAAGCTGTACCCAGCATTGATGATGCAACAGATAATAAAAAAGATCTCTCCATGCAATTAACGGTTAACTTAATTTGGGGGATTGTTGTCAGCGTGCCACCTCAGCAGCCTGTGGCAAAGTTAGATATTAACGCCGATAAAAAGCTAATCAATAATGGCAATCAACGTCTGAAGATATTAACCATTGCCTATTGTAAAAATAGTGGTTCTGCGGAGTGCAGAACACAGACCGTAAATAAAAACATTTTCCCTGGTCAGGAAAGAGTTTTAGAAAGCATATCTGGCTACGATAAAATCGTTGTCAAATATAATAACTGGATCACCAAGGACAATGGCGAGTTTGAGCTGGCGGTCCATTAATTATCATTGTAATAAACCAAGGAATAGTAATGAAAAAGGTATTCGCAAAATCTCTTCTGGTAGCGGCAATGTTTTCCGTTGCAGGTTCTGCATTAGCAGTACAAAAAGATATCACTGTTACTGCTAACGTTGATGCTGCTCTGGATATGACGCAGACCGATAATACTGCACTGCCGAAGGCAGTAGAAATGCAATATCTGCCAGGTCAGGGTCTGCAATCTTACCAGTTAATGACTAAAATCTGGTCAAATGACACGACCAAAGACGTGAAAATGCAGTTAGTTTCGCCTGCGCAACTGGTTCAGAGCCTGGACGCCAGCAAAATTGTTCCGCTGACCGTAACCTGGGGTGGTGAAGAGATTAAAGCTGATGCGGCAACCACTTTTACCGCAACGAAAATCTTTGCTTCCGATGCGTTAACTAACGGTTCGCTGGCTAAACCACTGATGTTTTCCCAGGCTACCAAAGGTGTTCTGGAAACGGGTATCTACCGTGGCGTAGTTAGCATTTATCTGTCCCAGGCTCTCTAATCTGGATAACAGAATTAACATGCAATAAAGGGAGGCAAGTCCTCCCTTCTTTTAACTATTTTAGTATTTATTATGGATTACAGGACAGCCATGGACAAAAAATTACTGGCTCTTTTGATCCTGGCGAGTCTCAGCCCGGCAAAGGCAACATTAACAAAAATTCCCGCTGGTTTTGAGGTTATTGCTCAGGGACAGCAGGAGTATATCGAGGTTTATTTTGCAGGGAAAAGTCTCGGTAAATATTATGCTATGGTTAATCTTGATACCGTAACCTTTCTTGATTCATCAAGTTTATACAGCAAACTTGAATTGAGCACTGACGACCAAAAAATTGCTCATACAGTGAAAGAAAAACTATCGCAACCCTTAGCTCGCCACGGTGAACTGGCTTGTGGTTTTGTACGTACTGATTCAGGATGCGGTTTTCTTAATACTGAGACAGTAGAAATAATCTACAATGATGAAGAAAGTTCAGCAACGCTATTTCTTAATCCGCAATGGAGTTCTGCGTTTAACTCGAAGTCATTGTATTTAAATCCAGACAAAAATACGGTTAACGCTTTTATACATCAGCAAGATATTAATGTGCTGGTACAGGATGATTACCAATCGTTGTCAATTCAGGGTAATGGCGCACTGGGAATAACAGAAAATAGCTATATTGGTGCGCACTGGAATTTCGACGGTTATGATGCAGATGATGTCAGCGACAACAATGTCGATGTCAGCGATCTCTATTACCGCTATGATTTTTTACGCCGTTATTATGTGCAGGCGGGGCGGATGGACAACCGCACATTATTTAATGCGCAAGGTGGAAACTTTACTTTTAACTTCCTGCCACTCGGTGCAATAGACGGAATGCGTATCGGGTCGACTCTCAGTTATTTAAACCAGACGCAAAGCCAGCAGGGAACGCCGGTAATGATCCTGCTTTCGCGCAATTCTCGTGTTGATGCTTATCGTAATGAACAACTGTTGGGATCGTTTTACCTCAATAGTGGTTCGCAATTTATTGATACCAGTTCCTTTCCGCCAGGCAGCTACAGCGTGGCGTTAAAAGTTTATGAAAATAACCAACTCACCCGCACCGAGCTTGTACCGTTTACCAAAACCGGCGGTCTGACAGACGGAAATGCCCAGTGGTTCTTGCAGGCAGGTAAAACCACATCACAGGTTTCTGATGATGAAAGTTCTGCTTATCAGCTAGGCGTACGCCTGCCATTACATCCGCAATATGAGCTCTACGCAGGGCTGGCGAATGCCGATGATGTAAGTGCTTTCGAGTTAGGCAATAACTGGACGGCGGATTTAGGCGGGGCGGGGAATCTGGCTATCAGTGCCAGCGTGTTCCGTAACGATGACGGCGGCAAAGGCGATATGCAACAGGCCAACTGGAGTCATCCGGGATGGCCGACGTTGGGCTTTTATCGGACCAACTCTGACGGTGATGCTTGTACAACCGACAACAGAGAGAGCTACAACGCCTTAAGCTGTTATGAAAGTATTTCCGCGACGGTTTCACAGAATTTTGTCGGCTGGAATATGATGCTGGGTTATACCCGTACACAAAATAACACTGATGATAGTTTGCGCTGGGACAAACAGCAGAGCTTTGAAAATAACTATCTTCGCCAGACTACGGCACAAAGTATTTCCGAAACCGTACAACTTAGCGCTTCTCGCGCTTTTGTGATGCGTGACTGGATTTTGAGTACTTCCCTTGGGGTTTTCCATCGTAATGACAACGGCGGTGGTAGCGATGACAACGGTTTGTATCTGTCGTTTTCGTTATCTGATACGCCGACGATGGACAGCAATAACAACAGCCATTCAACCAATGTTTCTACTGATTATCGTTATAGCGATCAGGATGGCGATCAAACGTCATGGCAGTTATCGCATACCTTTTATAACGACTCATTCAGCCATAAAGAGCTTGGCGTGACCGTCGGCGGTTTGAACACCGATACCATAAACAGCGCGGTTAACGGGCGTTGGGATGGCCAATATGGAAATGTCTACGCTACTGTCTCAGACAGTTATGATCGCCAGAACCATGATCATCTCTCGGCCTTCACCGGGACATACAGCTCCACGCTGGCGGTGAGTCGCTATGGCATCAATTTGGGGGCCAGCGGCTCAGATGATTTGCTGGGAGCGGTGTTGGTGGATGTGAAAGGTTTCTCTGAACAGGATGAACAGAGTCAGGGTCTGCAACTCGAAGCGCGGGTGGCTGGCAGCAGAACATTGCAGCTTGGTCAAAGCGACAGCGTGTTATTCCCCTATCCTGGATTTCAGTCTGGCTTTGTTGAAGTTAACGACAGTAATCAGGGTAACCAGCAAGGAACAACCAACATCATTAACGGCGCGGGAAATCGCGAGTTAATGCTGTTGCCGGGCAAATTACGTTATCGCGAGGTGTCTGCCAGCTTTAATTACAACTATATCGGTCGTTTGTTATTGCCCGCATCGGTAGAGAAGTTCCCGCTGGTGGGTCTGAATAGCGCCATGTTACTGGTGGCTGAAGATGGCGGATTCACACTTGAGATCAGCAGTGGTGAAAAAGAGTTGTATCTGCTTTCCGGGCAGCAGTTCCTGAAATGTCCGCTGAATGTTTTGAAGAAACGCGCCAGCATTCGCTATAGCGGGGATGTGAATTGTAGCGTGGTGAGTTATTCACAATTGCCGGAATCTATTCAGGTTCAGGCACAGTTGAAACAGCCTAAATTACGTGGAAACGTCCAGACGGCGCAAAGGGAGGTTGCACCATGAGAAATCGATTAATTGCCGTGATTTTATGTTTATTTGGCATGGTCGCGGGGGGGCACGCTACGCCAAATGTGACGGCTGAAATTACTTATGATTTGGCGTCGGGAAGAGCCGATTATTATTTATGGAACAAAGAAGAACCACCAGGGAAAGATGTGTACATGTGGTATAAGTGCGCTTATGCCGATTTACAGCAAACCTGTACGACCTCAGGGACAATATCAATTGTGCAAATCTATCTTACTGAACAGCGTAGTGGGATGCGTTGGCCGGTAAAGCTTAAGGGATATCAATCTGTCACTACGACACCGAATGGTAGTCAATGTGATGGTTACTCTAAACAGCGACCTTTGACTGATAGCGATTGGCGTACATGTAATAACCCTGATGGCAGTTCGAGCGAAGCTGACAGGAAACTGCTAACTCTCTACCTTGAGCAGACGGAAATGAAGAACCTGCCAATTGGTGGTGTCTGGAAAGGACAAGTAAAACTGCATTTAAGTAATCCATCCCAAGACTATTTTGCAGATATTACCCTGAACACCCTCGATCCCAACCATATCGACGTGTTCTTTCCGGAGTTCGCCCACGCCACGCCACGCGTACAACTGGATTTGCATCCAACAGGCAGCGTTAACGGCAACAACTACGCGCAAGATCTGACGATGTTGGATATGTGCCTGTACGATGGCTTTAACGGTAACGGTCTTAGCTATGAAATTTTGCTAAAAGATGAGGGAAGAACGGCGGCAGGACGCAGTAATGGTGCGTTTTCGATTTATCGTCAGGGCGCGAGCTCAACGGATGAAGGGGAGCGTATTGATTACCGTGTCAAAATGTATGACCCGGAATCAGGAGGGCAAATTGATGTGCGCAACAATGAGAGCATGGTCTGGACCAACATCAATCTTAAACATGTCCGCCCGGTGGTGCTTCCAGGCATCCGTTACGCTGTGATGTGTGTTCCCACTCCGCTGACGCTGGTGGTCGACAAATTTAACGTGACGGCAAAACAGGCAGGATATTACATGGGTAAATTGTCGGTCATCTTTACCCCGTCATTGCCGACGATCAATTGACCTCGCAGACCAGAAACAACTAAACAACGAAGCCGCCTGAACAGGCGGCTTCGTCATTACAACTTACGTTAAGTCTTAATGTTGCGGTGCGGGATCGTTATGTGATTCCTGCGCCACCTCAATCGCCGGTTTGTTCTGCAACACGGTCCAGATAACCAGCGCACCTAACAGGTCGAACACTGCCAGAACTGCGAACAGCGGGCTGAAGCCGATGGTGTCAGCCAGTGCACCGACTACCAGTGCAAACAGCGTACTTGCCAGCCATGCGGACATCCCGGTTAAACCGTTCGCCGTCGCCACTTCGTTACGACCGAACACGTCAGAAGAGAGCGTAATCAGTGCGCCAGACAGTGCCTGGTGAGCAAAACCACCGATACACAGCAGCATAATCGCGACATACGGGTTGGTGAACAGACCGATCATACCCGGGCCAATCATCAGCACAGCACCCAGCGTTACGACCATCTTACGGGAAACGATCAGGTTCACACCAAACCAACGCTGGAACAGCGGCGGCAGGTAACCACCGAGGATACAACCGAGGTCAGCAAACAGCATCGGCATCCAGGCAAACATCGCGATCTCTTTCAGGTTAAAGCCGTAAACTTTAAACATGAACAGCGGGATCCACGCGTTAAAAGTACCCCATGCCGGTTCTGCCAGGAAGCGCGGCAGCGCGATACCCCAGAACTGACGGTTGCGCAGGATCTGACCAACGGACATTTTCTTCGCTGTGTCAACCTGGTGCTGGGCTTCCTGACCATTAATAATGTAGTCGCGTTCTTCATCGGTCAGATGTTTCTGGTCGCGCGGATGCTTGTAGAAAATCAGCCATGCCATCGCCCAGATAAAGCTCAACGCACCGGAGATGATAAATGCCATCTGCCAGCTGTGCATCACGATTGCCCATACCACCAGCGGCGGCGCAATCATCGCACCAATCGAAGAGCCTACGTTAAAGTAACCTACCGCGATGGAACGCTCTTTCGCCGGGAACCATTCGGAGCTGGCTTTCAGACCCGCCGGAATCATCGCGGCTTCCGCGGCACCGACCGCACCACGAGCAACCGCCAGGCCACCCCAACTACCTGCCAGCGCGGTTGCACCACAGAACACGGCCCACAGTACAGCAAACATTGCATAACCGATTTTCGTACCCAGCACATCCAGTACATAACCCGCTACCGGTTGCATGACCGTATAAGCAGCAGAATACGCTGCGATGATATAGGAATACTGTTGGGTGGAGATGTTTAACTCTTCCATCAGCGTTGGCGCAGCTGCCGCCACAGTGTTACGCGTCAGGTAACCAAGCACGGTGCCGAGCGTCACCAGTGCGATCATATACCAACGTAACCCTTTAATTTTACGCATGTAAAACCTCATCGTTTTGTTATATCCGCAGGAAGCGCGGCCATCATCCCGCCAGAGGCTGAAGATGTTAGTTACGACCGGGTAACCGAAAAAAAACCGGCACGCCCCGAACGTTGCCATGAAAGTTTCGTGCTAATTCGGCTTCCGTACCGGTTAACCCGATTCATCTAACAAATGAATGAATCGGCAATTTGCATTCCGTCGACTTATGATTTGCGACGGCAGAAAGATAACTTGTCATACAACTTTAAAAGGTGAGAGCCATCACAAATGTGCGAATATTTGTAGGGACATTACCTGACGACCACGAGGCCAGTACTGGCGCGGCCTGCAGCGAGATTTACCACTTTGAGAGTAATTTTTTTAACTACGTTTATTGATCTAACTCACGAAAATATCTTCGGACTCTGGAAATTGGTGTGATAACTTTGTCAGCATCGCACCATAAGCAAGCTAGCTCACTCGTTGAGAGGAAGACGAAAATGACTCCGTTTATGACTGAAGATTTCCTGTTAGATACCGAATTTGCCCGCCGTCTGTATCACGACTACGCAAAAGACCAGCCGATTTTCGATTACCATTGCCATTTGCCGCCGCAGCAGATTGCGGAAGACTATCGTTTTAAAAACCTGTATGACATCTGGTTGAAGGGCGATCACTACAAATGGCGCGCTATGCGTACCAACGGTGTGGCCGAGCGTCTGTGCACCGGTGATGCGTCTGACCGTGAAAAATTTGACGCCTGGGCGGCGACTGTTCCGCACACTATCGGCAACCCGTTATACCACTGGACGCACCTCGAACTGCGTCGTCCGTTTGGTATCACTGGCAAATTGCTTTCTCCGTCAACTGCCGATGAAATCTGGAACGAATGTAACGAACTGCTGGCGCAGGATAATTTCTCTGCACGCGGCATCATGCAGCAGATGAACGTGAAAATGGTCGGCACCACCGATGACCCGATCGATTCTCTGGAGCATCACGCAGAGATCGCCAAAGACGGCTCTTTCACCATTAAAGTGCTGCCGAGCTGGCGTCCGGACAAAGCCTTTAACATTGAACAGGCGACCTTTAACGACTACATGGCGAAGCTGGGCGAAGTTTCCGATACCGACATTCGCCGCTTTGCTGACCTGCAAACTGCCCTGACTAAACGTCTGGATCACTTCGCCGCTCACGGCTGTAAAGTGTCTGACCACGCGCTGGATGTGGTGATGTTTGCTGAAGCGAACGAAGCGGAACTGGACAGCATCCTCGCGCGCCGTCTGGCAGGCGAAACCCTGAGCGAGCACGAAGTGGCACAGTTCAAAACTGCGGTGCTGGTGTTCCTTGGTGCCGAATATGCACGTCGCGGCTGGGTACAGCAGTACCACATTGGCGCACTGCGTAATAACAACCTGCGTCAGTTTAAACTGCTGGGGCCGGATGTCGGCTTTGACTCCATCAACGACCGTCCGATGGCGGAAGAGCTGTCTAAGCTGCTGAGCAAGCAGAATGAAGAAAACCTGCTGCCGAAAACCATTCTCTACTGCCTGAACCCGCGCGATAACGAAGTGCTGGGCACCATGATCGGTAACTTCCAGGGCGAAGGTATGCCGGGCAAAATGCAATTCGGTTCCGGCTGGTGGTTTAACGACCAGAAAGACGGTATGGAGCGTCAGATGATCCAACTGGCGCAGCTCGGTCTGCTGAGCCGCTTTGTCGGTATGCTGACTGACAGCCGTAGCTTCCTGTCATACACCCGTCACGAATACTTCCGCCGCATTCTGTGCCAGATGATCGGTCGCTGGGTAGAAGCGGGTGAAGCACCGGCGGACATCAACCTGCTGGGCGAGATGGTGAAAAATATTTGCTTTAACAATGCGCGTGACTACTTCGCCATTGAACTGAACTAAGGTCTGGGGTTGATATGCAATACATCAAGATCCATGCGCTGGATAACGTCGCGGTTGCTTTAGCGGATTTGGCTGAAGGCACAGAAGTCAGTGTCGATAACCAGACTGTTACGCTGCGCCAGGATGTTGCTCGTGGACATAAATTTGCGTTAACGGATATCGCAAAAGGGGCCAACGTCATTAAATATGGCCTGCCGATTGGTTATGCATTGGCGGATATTGCGGCGGGGGAACACGTTCACGCCCACAATACGCGCACGAATCTGAGCGATCTGGATCAGTATCGCTATCAACCTGATTTTCAGGATCTGCCTGCGCAAGCGGCAGATCGTGAAGTGCAGATCTATCGTCGCGCTAACGGCGATGTCGGGGTGCGTAATGAGCTGTGGATCCTGCCAACCGTGGGTTGTGTTAACGGCATCGCGCGGCAGATCCAGAACCGTTTCCTGAAAGAGACCAACAACGCTGAAGGTACCGACGGCGTGTTCCTCTTCAGCCACACCTACGGCTGCTCACAACTGGGCGACGATCACATCAATACTCGCACCATGCTGCAAAACATGGTGCGCCACCCGAACGCGGGCGCAGTGCTGGTGATTGGTCTGGGCTGTGAAAACAACCAGGTTGCCGCATTCCGTGAAACGTTGGGCGATATCGATCCTGAACGCGTTCATTTCATGATCTGCCAACAGCAGGATGATGAAATCGAGGCCGGGATCGCGCATTTGCATCAGTTGTATAACGTGATGCGCAACGACAAGCGCGAGCCGGGCAAACTTAGCGAACTGAAGTTTGGTCTGGAGTGCGGCGGTTCTGACGGTCTTTCCGGTATTACCGCCAACCCAATGCTCGGTCGTTTCTCTGACTACGTGATTGCTAACGGTGGTACTACCGTACTGACCGAAGTGCCGGAGATGTTTGGTGCAGAGCAGTTGCTGATGGACCATTGCCGCGACGAAGCAACGTTTGAAAAACTGGTCACCATGGTCAATGACTTCAAGCAGTACTTTATTGCCCATGACCAGCCGATCTACGAAAACCCATCACCGGGGAACAAAGCAGGCGGTATCACTACGTTGGAAGACAAATCCCTCGGCTGTACCCAGAAAGCGGGTTCCAGTGTCGTGGTTGACGTGCTGCGTTACGGCGAGCGTCTGAAAACGCCGGGGCTGAACTTGTTAAGTGCGCCGGGTAACGATGCCGTAGCGACCAGCGCCCTGGCGGGTGCGGGCTGCCATATGGTGCTGTTCAGTACTGGTCGTGGCACGCCGTATGGTGGATTTGTGCCGACGGTGAAAATCGCCACCAACAGTGAACTGGCGGCGAAGAAAAAACACTGGATCGACTTTGACGCGGGTCAGCTGATCCACGGTAAAGCGATGCCGCAGTTGCTGGAAGAATTTATCGACACCATCGTTGAGTTTGCCAATGGTAAACAAACCTGCAACGAGCGTAACGACTTCCGCGAACTGGCGATCTTCAAAAGCGGCGTAACGCTATAAAGTCGAAATGAGTTGTTAATAAAAAACGGCGTTTCATAATGTGAAGCGCCGTTTGCTTTTCCATACCTGCTAAGGATTTATCATGACCGCGTATTGGCTGGCCCAGGGCGTGGGTGTCATCGCCTTTCTGATTGGTATCACAACATTTTTCAATCGTGACGAACGTCGCTTCAAAAAGCAACTTTCGGTCTATAGCGCCGTTATTGGCGTACATTTTTTTCTTCTGGGCACCTATCCTGCCGGTGCCAGTGCCATCCTTAATGCCATTCGTACATTGATTACCTTACGCACGCGCAGCTTATGGGTAATGGCGATTTTTATTGTGCTGACTGGCGGAATTGGCCTCGCGAAGTTCCATCATCCTGTCGAACTATTGCCGGTAATCGGCACGATTGTCAGTACCTGGGCGCTGTTCCGCTGTAAAGGGCTGACCATGCGCTGTGTAATGTGGTTTTCAACGTGTTGCTGGGTGATTCACAACTTCTGGGCGGGGTCGATAGGCGGCACGATGATTGAGGGGAGTTTTCTGCTAATGAATGGCCTGAATATCATTCGTTTCTGGCGTATGCAGAGAAGGGGAATTGATCCGTTTAAAGTGGAGAAAACCCCTTCCGCCGTAGACGAAAGGGGCTAAGTATTAGTTACGCAGGGCGCTATTTGCCAGACGATCGTCTTCCGCCTGGCAAGCTGCCGCAGTGAACAGCACGTCAGTTGAAGAGTTCAGCGCGGTTTCGCAAGAGTCCTGCAATACGCCGATGATAAAGCCGACGGCAACCACCTGCATGGCGATATCGTTCGAAATACCGAACATATTACAGGCCAGTGGGATCAGCAGCAGAGACCCCCCCGCCACGCCGGATGCGCCACAGGCACACAGAGAAGCCACTACGCTCAACAGCAGCGCTGTGGGCAGATCAACCGGAATACCCAGCGTATTAACCGCAGCCAGCGTCAACACGGTAATGGTGATTGCTGCGCCCGCCATATTGATGGTGGCTCCCAGCGGAATAGAAACGGAATAGGTATCGCGATCCAGATTCAGCTTTTCACACAGCGCCATATTCACCGGAATGTTCGCCGCAGAGCTGCGGGTGAAGAAGGCATACACGCCGCTTTCGCGCAGGCACAGCAGCACCAGCGGGAACGGGTTACGACGAATTTTCCACCACACCAGCAAGGGGTTAACCACCAGCGCCACCAGCAGCATACAGCCAACCAGCACGACCAGCAGTTGCGCGTAGCCCCACAGTGTGGAGAAACCGGTGGTTGCCAGGGTAGAAGAAACCAGACCAAAAATACCGATCGGTGCGAAGCGAATGACCAGTTTCACCATAAAGGTGACGGCATTCGACATATCGTTGACCAGGTTTTTGGTGGTCTCGTTACCGTGACGCAGTGCGAAACCGAGGCCAATTGCCCACACCAGGATCCCGATGTAGTTACCTTTCAGCAGCGCGTCGATGGGGTTGGAAACCATGCTCATTACCAGCCCGCGCATCACTTCTACAATGCCTGACGGCGGCGAAATATCACCCGCGCTACTGGATAAGTGCAGGGTAGAAGGGAAGGCAAAACTGAAGATTACTGCGGCCAGAGCAGCAGAGAAGGTGCCCAGCAGATAGAGGAACAAAATAGGGCGGATATTGGTTTTCTGCCCGTGCTGGTGGTTAGCAATAGATGCCATTACCAGCATCAACACCAGGATGGGGGCAACGGCTTTCAGTGCGCCGACGAACAAAGTACCTAACAGACCAACAGCTTCCGCCGCGGGTTTTGAGATCCATGCCAGAAGAATCCCCAGAACAAGGCCGACCAGGATTTGTTTTACCAGGCTGCCATGAGCCAGACGCCGGAATAGCCCCGGTGAACGTTGCGTAGTCATTTTTCGATCCTTTCATTGTGTTGTCGCACATTCCTGGTGCGTTCTGTCGACGCATCTTTCAGGATGTAACAAAGTGTTTGCAAGGTCGAGTATAAGGAAAGTTACAGCTTCGGGAAGCGAAAAATGCTGGATTTTAAAGAGAGGTCATATTTTGCAACTTAATGGTTACATTTATTTGACATAAAAATAAAGCCCAACGTGCGGCTTCCAGACTGATGACAACGTCAAAAAAGTACTCGGTCAGTCCCCTCGCCCCTTTTGGGGAGAGGGAGAAAACGGTGCTCATGTTGATGACAGGGTACACGGCTTAGGCAGATTAAAAATCATCCAACCCGCTGCTTATCATGCCGATAATTCACCCAGGCGTTGATAATAAACGTCATCACCAGAATGCCAAACACCACGCCCAGCGAGACGGCGATTGGAATATGGTAGAAGTCGACAATCAGCATCTTGATACCGATAAACACCAGAATCACCGCCAGACCATATTTGAGCATCGAGAAACGTTCTGCTACGCCCGCCAGCAGGAAATACATCGCACGCAGGCCGAGGATCGCAAACAGGTTTGAGGTCAGCACAATAAACGGGTCAGTGGTCACGGCGAAGATAGCCGGAATACTATCCACGGCGAAAATCACGTCGCTCAACTCCACCAGAATCAGCACCAGCATCAGCGGCGTGGCATACAACAAACCATTCTTACGCACAAAGAAATGCTCGTTGTCGATGGTGTCGGTCATGCGCAAATGACCGCGTAGCCAGCGCACCAGCGGCTTGTCACCAATACCTGATTCATCTTCATGAGCCAGCGCCATCTTCACGCCAGTAAACAGCAGGAAGGCACCGAAGATATACAGGATCCAGTCGAACTGCGAAATCAGCCAGCTGCCAGTGAAGATCATGATGGTACGCAGAACAATCGCCCCGAGTACGCCATACACGAGCACGCGGCGTTGTAATGCCGCCGGAACAGAGAAATAGCTGAACAACATCAGCCAGACGAAGACGTTATCGACCGCCAGTGATTTCTCAATCAGATAACCCGTGAGGAAGGCCAATGCCTGTGGATCGGCAACGGCGCGACCTTCGGTTTGCACCAGATACCACCAGAAAGCGGCGTTAAACAGTAACGACAGCGTCACCCAGACCAGCGACCAGGCCGCAGCCTGTTTCATGGTCATGGCATGTGCCCCACGACGCCCCTGCAACAACAGGTCGATAGCCAGCATAATGGTGACAACAACAGCGAATCCGCCCCATAGCAACGGCGTGCCGACAGTATTCATAGAAGTTCCTTACACATAAAAAAACGGCCAACGTCGGAAGACGTCAGCCGCTGCTTTTTATGCATAGACCTCGCCTTCCGGCAAGGTCTCACTTACAACAAAAAAGGAATACGTCTGCGTATTCCTTTCGGGTTGCCCGGTGACCGGATGTGGTTTTTCACACATCGTAATGACGATCGACCGGCAATGAAGTTACTCCCCTTTGCAGGTAACAAAGTATGACAGACCATTCAGTCAGTCAATGGTCTGTTACATACCTTTTACACTGTTTTACTTTGGCAATTATAGTTTTACGTTATCTGCCGGAAAAATCACCCCAGTCTGGCGGCGGATCTCGGTCAGCAGTTTGGCGGTGATGCGACTGACCGCCAGCCCTGGATGATCCACCAGATGCTCATCCACCAGTTCAGCAAACAGCTCTGCTTCGTAGAGCATGGTATTAATATGCTGCGGCTGGGTGAGATCCTGCATCTGGCTGCCACGCGGAACAAAGCAAACTTTCTGGCATTCAGACAGTTTTTCAATCACCAGCGATCCCGCTTCGCCCTGAATCTCGCTTGCCAGGACAGAATCGCTCACTTTTGAGTGCTGCAACGTAACGCTGAAATCACCGTAATCCATTACCACCACGCCGTGGGCATCTACACCGCTTGCCAGCAAACTGGCGGTTGCCTGCACGCTTTTCGGTTCACCGAATAATGCCACCGCCGACGCCAGGCAGTAAAAGCCGATATCCATAATTGAACCGTTAGAGAATGCCGGATTAAAGGTGTTGGGATTCTCACCATCCAGGTAACGTTGATACCGCGAGGAATACTGGCAATAGTTGAAAAAGACTTTACGCAGTTTGCCGACTTTCGGCAGCGCCTGGCGCAACAGATGAAAGTTCGGCAGGCTGGCGGTTTTAAATGCCTCAAACAGCACCACCTGATTTTCCCGCGCACAGGCAATGGCGGCATCCACTTCCGCCAGATTCGACGCCAGTGGCTTCTCGCAAATCACATGAATTTTGTGACTAAGGAAAAGTTGTGTCTGGGAAAAGTGCAGGGAATTCGGGCTGGCAATATACACCGCGTCAATGGCATCGCTTTCTGCCATCGCTTCCAGCGACGTAAACAGATGCTCGACAGAAAAATCATTGGCGAAGTGCTGGGCCTGTTCAAGACTGCGGGAATAAACGGCGGTTAACTTGTATTTACCGCTCTCATGGGCGGCCTCGACGAACTGGCGAGTGATCCAGTTCGTACCAATCACAGCGAAACGTATCATAACGCGTGGATACTCCATAAAGGGATTCTCTCGTCACTGTAGCACGCCTTTTTTATCTTCGACGTGCGCAGATACGCATTATTCTTTCGCCGGACAGCCATGCTCACTAAACGGCCCAATCATAACCAACGGCCCGAGATATTTCGGCTGGCGATGGAGGATTTTCGCATCAATCACCGCGCTGACTCTGGCAAGTTTTTCCCGCAGTTGAGTATATAAACCGTGTTTCATATTCAGGTCTGGCGCGTTAAAACCGATAGCATCGATACCATACTGTTTTGCCAGCCAGATGGCGCGTTGGTTATGAAATTCTTGCGAGATAATGGTGATATAGTTTTCACTAAACACCTTGTTGGCACGCACCACCGAATCAAGCGTTGAGAATCCGGCATAGTCGCAGAAGATCACTTTTGCCGGTACGCCTTTAGCGATCAAGGCTTGCTGCATTCCTGACGCTTCATCGTAATTTTTACGTCCATTATCGCCGCTCACCAATAGCCATTTCACTTTTCCGGCGTGGTACAACTCTGCGGCGCTATCAATACGTCGGGTAAAGTAGCGATTACCCGGCCTCGCCCCCAGCAATAAACCCACGTTCCGCGCCGGAACTGCGTTGACATCGCTCCAGGTCAGTTGTTGGCTGGCGTTGACCATAACGCGATCGGCAATAAAAAGGGTTGCTCCTGCTATAAGCAACAATAAACAGCCAATTTTAAGAGTCCGGCGAGAAAAACAAATACGGAGAAGAAGGCGGGCAAATACGCGCAGCATGGTCGTTATCCTTAACGAAAGGGGGGAGGTCGATTTTAGGCGCTATAGGAAGAAAAGATAACGCCTGACATCATTTTCAGATTTTGTCCTGCCCAAGCGACAACTGCGTTAGCCACAGCCGGGTGTCGAACTCAAGCTGGTGGTACTGGGGTTCCATATGGCAGCACAACTGGTAAAACGCTTTGTTATGCTCTTTCTCCTTCAGGTGCGCCAGCTCGTGCACCACGATCATGCGCAAAAACGGTTCCGGCGCGTTGCGAAACACGGTAGCGACGCGGATCTCCGCCTTTGCTTTCAGCTTGCCGCCCTGCACACGCGAAACAGCGGTATGTAACCCGAGCGCGTTTTTCAGCACATGGATCTTGTTGTCATACATCACTTTAGTGATCGGCGGGGCATTGCGCAGAAACTGATTTTTAAGATCCTGAGTATATTGCCAGAGGGCTTTATCGGTGGCGTAGTCGTGTGTTCCCGGATAACGTTTTGCCAGCACATCGCCCAGACGCTGTTCGTTAATCAGCGTTCGCACCTGGGAAAGTAGCTGCTCGGGATAACCCTGAAGATAAGTAAGATTGCTCATAACCGCCCACGAAAAAGAGAAAAAGGGTATACTCACGCACCCTTTTCAGGGGCAACGTCGAAATTTTATCACTCAGGAGGGCCGATGAGCCACTTAGACAACGGTTTCCGTTCACTGACACTACAACGTTTTCCGGCGACGGATGACGTTAACCCGCTACAGGCGTGGGAAGCGGCGGATGAATATTTGCTGCAACAGTTGGACGACACAGAAATCCGCGGCCCGGTGTTGATCCTGAATGATGCCTTTGGTGCGTTAAGTTGTGCGCTGGCGGAACATAAGCCATACAGCATTGGCGACTCATACATCAGCGAACTGGCGACGCGCGAGAATTTACGCCTCAACGGGATTGATGAGTCGAGCGTGAAGTTTCTCGACAGCACCGCCGACTACCCGCAACAGCCGGGCGTGGTACTGATCAAAGTACCGAAAACACTGGCGTTGCTGGAACAACAACTGCGAGCGCTGCGCAAAGTGGTCACGCCGGATACACGTATTATTGCCGGTGCCAAAGCCCGTGACATCCACACTTCCACGCTGGAACTGTTCGAAAAAGTGCTCGGCCCGACCACCACCACGCTGGCATGGAAGAAGGCACGCTTAATTAACTGTACTTTCAACGAGCCGCCGCTGGCCGATGCGCCGCAAACCGTTAGCTGGAAACTGGAAGGTACTGACTGGACTATCCACAACCATGCGAATGTCTTCTCCCGCACCGGGCTGGATATTGGCGCGCGCTTCTTTATGCAGCATCTGCCAGAGAATCTCGAAGGTGAGATTGTCGATCTCGGTTGTGGTAATGGCGTTATTGGTCTGACGCTGCTTGATAAAAACCCGCAGGCGAAAGTGGTGTTTGTCGATGAATCGCCGATGGCGGTTGCTTCCAGCCGTTTGAACGTTGAAACCAACATGCCAGAGGCGTTGGATCGCTGCGAGTTTATGATTAACAACGCGCTCTCCGGCGTGGAGCCTTTCCGCTTTAATGCTGTGCTCTGCAACCCGCCGTTTCATCAGCAACATGCGCTGACCGATAACGTCGCCTGGGAGATGTTCCACCACGCCCGCCGCTGTCTGAAAATCAACGGCGAGCTGTATATCGTTGCCAACCGTCACCTGGATTACTTCCACAAACTGAAGAAAATTTTCGGCAACTGCACCACCATCGCCACGAATAATAAATTTGTGGTGCTGAAAGCAGTGAAGCTGGGGCGTCGTCGGTAAGATTGGCAGCTACCTGCCAGATAAGGCGTAAACGCCTTATCTGGCATACGTTCAGCACATTACCCCCAGGTCGGATAAGACGCGGCAAGCGTCGCATCCGGCACTTCAATGCACAATTTAAATCTCCAGCGCCAGCCGTGTTCCCTGGGCAATTGCCCGTCGTGCGTCCAGCTCCATAGCTACATCGCAGCCGCCAATTAAATGCACAGTTTTCCCGCTATCAATCAGCGGTTGCGCCAATGCGCGGTTTGGCTCTTGCCCTGCGCAGATCACCACATTGTCCACTGCTAATACCTGCGTTTCGCCGTTGATCACCACATGCAGCCCGTCATCGTCAATCTTCTGATAACTTACGCCTGGGATCATTTTCACACCGCGCGAGAGCAGGGTGGTGCGATGGATCCAGCCGGTGGTTTTGCCTAACCCCTGTCCCGGTTTGCTGGCTTTGCGCTGGAGCATCACAATCTGCCGTGGGCTACGCGGGATCTGCATTCCCTGCGGGCTTAAGCCACCAGCCTGTTGCAGGCTGCTGTCGATCCCCCATTCATTACAGAACCCGGCGATATTCTGGCTGGTGGATTCGCCCGGCTGACTTAAATACATCGCCGTATCAAAACCAATCCCGCCACAACCGATGATGGCAACTTTGTTGCCTACCGGCGCTTTGTCGCGCAGTACGTCGAGATAACTCAACACCTTCGGATGATCGATCCCGTCGATGGGCGGAATGCGCGGTACGATCCCACTGGCGAGGATCGTTTCATCGAACGCCTTTAACTGATCTGCGGTCACGGTGTGATTAAGTTTCAGTGTCACGCCAGTCACTTCGATCATCCGGCGGTAGTAGCGCAATGTTTCGTAAAATTCCTCTTTGCCGGGGATCTGTTTGGCGATATTAAACTGCCCGCCGATCTCGCTATGTGCATCAAACAACGTTACCTGATGACCACGCGCCGCCGCATTGATGGCAAACGCCAGCCCCGCCGGACCTGCGCCGACCACCGCCAGATTTTTTTTCTGCACGGCGGGAAGGATCGGCATTTTGGTTTCGTGGCAGGCGCGAGGATTCACCAGGCACGAGGTGACTTTGCCAACGAAGATCTGATCGAGGCAGGCTTGATTGCAGCCAATGCAGGTGTTGATCTCATCGGCTCGCCCTGATTGCGCTTTTGACAGCAGCTCCGCATCAGCAAGAAACGGTCGCGCCATCGATACCATATCGGCATCACCGCGCGCGAGAATATCGTCGGCAACCTGCGGATCGTTAATCCGGTTGGTGGTCACCAGCGGCAGCGAAACGTGGCCTTTCAGTTTGCGTGTGACCCAGCTAAATGCGCCGCGCGGCACTGGCGTGGCGATGGTCGGAATCCGCGCTTCATGCCAGCCTATTCCAGTGTTGATAATGGTTGCGCCCGCCGCTTCAATGGCCTGCGCCAGCCCTACCGTTTCTGCAAAAGTCCCGCCGCCTTCGACCAGGTCGAGCATCGACAGTCGGTAGATAATAATGAAGTCGTTGCCGACGCGCTCGCGCACCGCACGCACTACTTCGACGGCAAACCGCATCCGGTTGCGGTAATCGCCGCCCCACTGGTCGCTACGCTGGTTGGTGCGCAGAGTCAGAAACTCGTTGATCAAATACCCTTCGGAACCCATCACCTCTACGCCATCGTATCCGGCCTCCCGCGCCAGTTGCGCGCAGCGGGCGAAATTGTCGATCAGTTGCAGGATCTCTTCATGGCTTAACTCATGGGGCACGAAACGGTTGATGGGGGCCTGCAATGCGGAGGGGGCGACCAGATGCGGTTGGTAGCTGTAGCGCCCGGTATGCAAAATTTGTAAGGCAATTTTGCCGCCTTCCTGATGTACGGCTTCGGTAATGGTGCGATGGTGTGGGATCTGGCTGGCGTCATTGAGCATTGCGCCGCCTTCCATGCCAACGCCTGTTAAATCTGGTGCAATGCCGCCGCTGACAATCAACGCCACGCCATGACGGGCGCGTTCGGCATAAAACGCTGCCAGCCGTTCAGCACCGTCCGGGTATTCCTCCAGCCCGGTGTGCATTGAACCCATCAACACGCGGTTTTTTAACGTGGTAAAACCTAAATCCAGCGGGGCGAACAGCGACGGGAAGCTCATAAAATTGTCCAGTATGTAAAATAATTGTTATGTGGTCGGATGAGTTCTAATTTAGCCGTCGCCGGAGAAAAGGGAAAAGGGGAGTGCGGGGTTTGTGATGGGATTCAAAAAGAATACGCCCGTTCGTCATGCCGGACGGCGGTAATACAGTCGTCCGGCATCGGGAAAAATTACTGCTTACGGAAAAAATCGTTATACAACATATACAAATGCGCGGCACTCCAGGAGAAATTTGGTGCGCCTTGCTGTGCGCCAGTCAGCGGGTTGTAATTCTCCTGAATTGGGCCATCGGCGGTTAACCCTTTGGCATGCTGGAAGAACGTATCCGCCAGTTTCAGGGCATCATCGCGATAACCGTAACGCTCCATTCCTTTCAGACCAAACCAGAACTGATCCACCCATACGCGCCCGCGCCAGTAAATATCTGCGCCAAAGGCCGGATTGGTTAACGCCGCCGTTCCCAGCGGAACAAAGGTGTTGAACTCTTTAGGATCGAGCATCACCTTCACCACCGCGTCGGCGTTGGCCTGCGTTGCCGCACCGTTAAACAGCGGCGACCAGCCTTCTGGCCCTTTACCGCGCTCAACAATCGGTTTGCCCGCGCAGCCGTTCGCCAGTGGTTTATCTTCAATGCGCACGTCATAGTAGAACTGTGTAGTCGGGTCGAACATACAGGTGTTGATGTAGTCCGCGAGCTGCTGTGCCAACTGGCGATAGCGTTTGGCCTCTTCCGGCTTACCGAGTATGGTTGCCATCTCCGCCAGATAATGGTTATCGCTGTACATATAGCTGGCTTGATCCACCGACTCCTGCAATAGCGAGTAGCCCAGCAACGTTCCGTCCTGACTGCGGTTTTCGGCGAATTTCACCGTCCAGTCGCTACGTTTGCCGCCGTTAGCGACATATTTATCCAGCTGTTCTTTGTCGATAAACCCAAAGACGGCGGCGTCATCACGACCTGATTCCCACGACGCAGCAACTTGTGCCGGGATTTCCAGACTGTCGTACTGGCCTTTCTCCACCACGCGGGCGTAGTTGTTCAGCCCAGACAGCGTCTCTTCTTTATCGCCTTTTTTCACCGTAAACAGCATCTCGCCGCTCTTGGTGTTATGGGCTTTATCGCGGGTCGCGCCATATTCCGGTACGCCGTTGCCGTTGTGATCGCGGTTACGCAGCCACCAGTCGTGATAGGCCACCAGTTTCGGGTACATCTCTGCCAGCCAGGTTTTATCCTGGGTGACGTTGTACACTTCCATCACCGACCAGGCGGCAAGGCTGGGTTTGGTGTTACGTTCGTTCCAGTTGCCGCCATCGCCGCCACGCTCCGGGCTAAGGTTCCACGCTATCAGGTCGGGGACAAAGCCCACATCCTGCGGACGCACGCTGTCGCCTGGCTGGATCTGCCAGGAGAAGACCGCGCGGATATTCTCTTTGGCGATATCCGGATTGAAATGCGCCATCGCAAATGCCTGCTTCCAGGTATCCCACGGCCAGGTCTGATTGCCGGAGAACCAGCGCCCGGTCACCGACGGTGTGACGGTGTTATATTTCACCGCACCGCCCGGCGATCGCCAGTTACCGTTGAGTGTTTCGATGGCTTTCACCGCGACGCGCGTCTGTTCCGGCGTCGCATCCGGATTGGTTAACCCTTTCTTCAGATACTCTTCCCAGCGTTGCTGCGAGGCGGTGAGATAAAACGCCGGACGCGCCAGAATATCGCGGATCTGCATTTCCTCTTTGCTAACTTCCTGGGCGGTCAGCAGATGGGAATAGGTGGTATAGAGCGTGGTCGAACCGTTGATATGCGCCTTACTGGTAAAGCGATTGCCGTTGATTTCAGTCTGCACTGGCAGGGATTTATGCACCTGATATTCTGATTCACCGGAGGTCAGCAGATCCCAGGTGGCGCGCACTTTGCCAAAGGTGACTTTCAGGCCATCACGGGTGGCGCTGATTTTGCGCTGATAGTCAGGGTACTCGCCAGCAATGGTTTTATCGGAAAGCGGTTTCCCTTCTTTCGCTTCCAGTTTTTCCAGCAGTTCACCATCCCACACCAGATCCAGCGGTTTATCGCTGGTGATTTTGGTTTCCAGTAGTGATGTGCGCGGCGTGGCGAAGCGCAGAGTCATTTCGACCTGCACATCTTTTGCTGTCAGTTTTTGCACCAGCGCGCCGGGAATACTGTATGCCTCCAGCGTGAAGTCGACTTTCTTACCGTCCTGCCAGACGGTCAGGCGGTCGAAATTGCTGGCCATAAAGTTGATGTACTCTTCCGTCAGCAGCGCAACGCCCGGAAAGCCGCCCATGGTGTTCGGGCCGTCTGGCAACAGATGACCATGCCAGGCTCCGAGATCGAAAAACGGATTAAAACGCTGGTGATCGTCGTAATCGTAATCCTTCATGTACTGCGGCGCGCCAGTACGGTTAATCACGTTTTTATAATTGTCGGCGTTAGCGGCATGGGCGGAAAAACTTATCAGCAGAGCACAGGCTACTGGCGTTAAAATAGTTTTTATTTTCATGAGATTACTGTCCTTATTACCAGTAAAAATATTGCATCAGGAAGAGTTGGTCGCTGGGATCGTGAGAGGCATTTTTCATGTAGAAGCGGCTATCAAAAGCCGTTGCGAAACGTCCGCCGCCGTATTCGTACCAGATACCAAACTGCATGAAAGAGGTGGTTTCATCGTCAGCGTGGTCAGGGTGATGTTTGGCGTAGGTGTAAGCGGTGGAGAGATAAACGCCCTTTAACGCTTCATACATGGCGCTCACCATCATCCCGCTTTCACTTCCCGGTACGTCCAGCCCGTCGGCGCGTCCGGTATGGTGCCAGGCGCGAGCGGCAAAGTTAGGGGTAAGCAGGCCCGTGAGATAGAGTTGGCCTGTGCCGTCGGTGATTTCCAGACCGTTCATCCAGGTGATACCTTCTGCAAGGTCATACTGGATGTAACCGTTCATCATTGCCGGATAAGTGTATTTGTCGTCGTAGCGATCGTATTTGCCAAAATGTAGCCAGGCTTTGCTTTCGTCATGATGTCCGGCTGGTGTGGCGGTGACGCTATAACGAAAGTTGCCGGTTAAGTTCTGCACCTTCAGCGCGGTCATAATGTCGCGGGTATTGGGAATGACGTAGCCCAGATCGGGGGTGAAGTCGCCCCACCATTGCAGATCATCCAGCGAGGAATCCTGACGCAGACTGAGCATGATTTCGGTGCCATCATTGGTACGATAACCGCCATAGAAACGGTTAATCCCACCTTCGAAACCGCCCCAGCTATGGTCAGGCACCCAGGCATTACCGTCGTGGTCGGCCTGCACGGTCCAGCCTTCGCCGTAAATCAGGCCGAACCAGGAGCCGTACTTCATCTCCAGGCCACCTTCAATATAGGTGCCGTCGCTGTATTTATGTTTATTCTCACCCTCTAAATCCATATACCCACCAACCCCTAATTCGCCGTAAAAACGAAATGAAGGAGAAGATGTCGAGGTAATTGCGGGTGTTTTTGTGTCGTCATGTTCTGCCGGACGTGCTTCTTCAGCGGCCGCAGAAAAGGCGTAGCAAAACGGCAGAGCAAGTAATGCTCTGCATGGTGCAGTGATTAATTTCATTGTGTTAATCCATGAGCTAAAGAAAAAGTACAGCCTTTTATCGTTGTAATTATAAAAATATAAAGGCAGAAACTATTTTCCCTCTCCCCATCCAGGAAGAGGGAAAATGCCTGCTCATTTTTTATTATTCTGCTTAATCAACATTGCTGGCTGGCGTCGCTTCAATATGGCGCTCTTCAGCCGTTAATCCCTTTATATATTTACTGTATTTCCACCACGCAAAGCCGAGGAAGATAACAATACCGCCGACGTTATAAAAAATGATGGTCAGAATATTCGCGCCAGTCGGGAATGTCGAAGCGACAAACCCTACAGCAAATATCGCAATCAGCATTGAAACAACGATAATACCGGTGCGTCGGGAACCCATACGGAAATCGCGTGGCAGGTGATCTAATTTGGCACGTAAATTCAGGTAAGCCAGCATGATGAATAACGGCGGAAGCATGGACGCTGCGGCGGTCATATTAATAATGGTATTCATCAGATCCTGCACGGTATTGGAACCGAGCATCGGGATAATCATCAGCGGGATGACGATCAGGAACTGGATCCACGCTGCGCGCGCCGGAACGCCGTTTTCGTTCAGTTCGACGGTTTTCTTACCAAAGATGCCTTCCGGAATTTCGGAGAAGAAAATTTTCACCGGCGTTGCCGTCCACATCAGCAGGGAACCGAACATCGCGGTAAAGGACACCAGACCGACAAAGCGATTCATCAGTGCTTCCGGTAGACCAAAATACGCCGCCATGCCGTGGAATACCTGTACCGATCCGCCAGTAAATTTCAACTCTTTGCTGCTGACGAAGACGTTAATCAGCACCGAGGAGACGGAATACAGTACGCCGATAAAAATCCCGGCGAGGATGATCACTTTAACGAACGATTTCGAACCGCCTTTGACGTCGTTAACGTACACCGCGACGGACTCCGCGCCACCTGCGGCCATAAAGATCCAGGTGGTCACGCCGAGGAACGCCCAGTTGAAGTTCGGGATCATCGCGTCAACGGTGATCGGATCGGCAGGCTGTACGCCGCCAACCAGTGCCGTACCTGCCAGTAAAATGTAGGAGAGCGTTAACAGCAGCATCAGCGTTGAAGTGACGGAGGTGATTGGCCCCAGCATTTTCGCCCCGTTGGTGGAAACCCAGGTGGAGAAGGCGAACAGCACCATACTGATAATGGTGGTGGCAACCGGCGTCATAATATATTCGTAGCCGAGGAAGGCATACGAAGCATAAGCAATAACGCGCGGCAACAACGAGGTGAAAAAGAACAGGTTTACGAACCAGTAGGTATAGGCAGTAATAAATGCCCAACGTCCGCCCAGCGAACTTTTTACCCACGCGTAGACACCGGCTTCTGAGTTTTTATTTAACGAAACAAATTCTGCGATGATCAGACAGAAGGGAATAAAATAAAAAATCGTCGCGAGGAAAAACATCGGTGCCGAGGCCAGTCCAAGCTCAATATTATTATTGATAACGTTGTTAAAGCTGTAAACGGCGGCAAAAGTCAGCGAGAGCAAGCCGAATTTACCGATTGTATTACGTTTGGTATCAGACATAACACATCTCCGAAAATGAGTAGGGTAGCGGTGGCGGCAAACTCCTTTTGCCGCCGTAGTTGTTATTTGTTATGGAAATAACCATCTTCGATGGTGACTTTGAGAACCACTTTTTTGACCGCGTTATTGCAGATAAACCGATACGCTTCATGGATATCGCAAATAACGATTTGCCCTTCGTGGACCTCTACGGTTTCTCCGCAGCCTTTTAAATATTCACGGTCAGTTTCATCACGATAATATTCCACTACCTGTAATGTCTCTTTCGGCGCATATTCAATTTTTTGCTGCCCTTGCAGGTAGTAATGCACTTCAAAATAGCGTCGATGCCCGGTAAATAGCGCATCGGTCGCGGAGTCCGTCTCCACGCGGTAAGTCAATGAGTCACCGATGGAGTGGGCGACGCCAGGCTGAATGTTGTCGATATTTTCAATCGCTTCAACGCAGCGTTGCCACTTCTTGCCAGAGGCGTAAATCTGGCGGAACTGTTCTAAGTTATCGATGATCCTCATTGCTTATTCTCGCTGTGCAAATTCGTGGAAAAGAACCCTGCGCCGAACTCATACGACGCCAGGCTTTGCGCGGTAGCTTCTCCGCCAGAAACCGGCAGCAACGTAAAGCCGTAGCTGAAGTCACGGAACCAGACGCGCCAGGAGTCCAGCACCTCGCTGCCCCAGGAGTTGGAGCCGAGGCCAAGCAGCTGGTGGTCGAGATTCAGAGTGATGTCATCACTGCGCTGAAGCTCGTTACAGTGCTGGGCAGCGTGGATGTTTTCCTGGGTATAGCGCCAGGCGCTGAAGTTAATGGTGCGCTGCGGAACCACCAGCAGACCGTTGCCGTGGCGATTAGTCAGTGCCGTCCAGCGGACATGCTGACGGTTGCCGTTGTTCTGCGGGAAGGGATAGTTCTCGAACATGGCATCGACGGTACTGCGCCAGATATCAATGATGTTAGCCTGCTGGCTGTCGGCGTAGTTTTCGCCCGGTCCACGACCGTAATACGCCACCTGGTCGTATTCGCCGTTAATTCCCATGGTGAAACCGATGCACGGAATGATGTGCGGATAGTCGCCGTAACGTTCGCCGGAAAGCGCCACATTAACCTGACCATCGGCAGCGATGCGCCAGATGTAGGTACAGCGTATCCCGAAGTCAAACACCGGTGGGGCAATAACCGTGCGGCTGATGATCAACACTTCATCATCACTTTGCTCAACGGCAAAGTCGCGCAGATGTTCCTGCATGATCTGCAAATGATTCGGTTGCCACAGTCCTTCGTACTCCTGCTTGTGGTTGTCGATCATTGGCTTGAAGAAGTTGATCTTTGGCTCGCGGGTCAGCAGCGACTCGCCATTCACCTGCCAGGATGTCGGTTTGCCACTCATTTTTGAGAAGGTGATCGCGAAGTTGTAGCCGCGAACGGTGCAGCTCAAACGATCGTCTTCCAGCGTCAGCGGACGCGCATTATTTGGTGCGAAAGGCACTGGCTGCGCGGTGTTTTCCTTCAGCGGGAACTGATAAGTGGCGATAGAATGCCCGGCTTCGCTGTAGCGGGTGCGGGAATCTTTGGTCACCGTAATGTTGAGGAACGCTTCGCGGGCGTCCAGCTGTGGCAGCGTGATCTGCAAGGGGGCTTCGCTGTTCGGCGCAACGTCGCGCAGTTTAATCTGCTGCGTCGCGAGTGTTTCACCTTCGGCGCGCACCTCTGCGTGCAGGGTGTAGTCATCAAGCGTGGTAAACCATAGTTTATTTTCGACTTTCAACTCGCCGCGAGTCAGATCCAGCGCGTGGATTTTTACCGGCGCAATAACCTGTTTGTACTCTTTCAGGCCTGGTCCCGGCGTCTGATCGGAATAGATCAAACCATCAAGACAGAAGTTATAGTTGTTGGGATAGTCGCCGTAGTCGCCGCCGAATTTATACCAGACGTTGCCATTGTCATCCTGCGCCTGGATCCCGTGGTCGCACCATTCCCAGACATAATGTCCCTGAATGCAATCGTGCTTGTAGAAGACGTTCTGGTACTCCGTCAGCCCACCTGGTCCGTTCCCCATCGCATGAGCATATTCACAGATGATGCGCGGCTTCGGATGCGGGTATTCACCAAACTCATTCATCAGCGGCACGCGGGTGTACATGGTGGAAATAATATCGACCACTTCAGCATCGCGATCTTCTTCGTAATGCACCAGTCGCGTGTCATCCAGCGCCTTCGCCGCATGGTACATCGCGCGGATGTTACAGCCATAGCCGGATTCATTGCCCAGCGACCAGATGATGATCGACGGATGGTTTTTCTGCGCGTGAATATGGCGAACAATGCGCTCGACGTAGACGTTTTCCCACTGCGGATCGTCGGTAATGCGGCTGATATCGCCGACGTTAGCAAAGCCGTGCGATTCGACGTCGGTTTCCGCCATCACAAACAGGCCGTAGATATCACACAGTTCGTAAAAACGAGGATCGTTCGGGTAGTGAGCGGTACGCACGGAATTGATGTTGTGCTGCTTCATCAACTGGAGATCTTTCTCGACGCGATCCATCCCAACGGCGCGGCCTTTGCGATGATCATTGTCGTGGCGGTTGACGCCATGCAGCATCACATAACGGTTATTGATCCAGAACAGACCGTCGCGCACTTTGATATCACGGAAGCCAACGCGTTGTGGCACCACTTCCAGAACGTTGCCGTCGGCGTCTTTCAGCGTCATGACCAGATGGTAAAGATAAGGGGATTCTGCTGACCATTGCTGGGGCTGTTCGACAGTAAAAGCAAAGCTGGCGCTGGTCAGTTTTTCAATTGCCAAATGATCAATGGCGCTGCTGTGCACCAGGCGTTCCCCATCAAACAGGGTATATTCCAGCGTCGTGACGACAGGGGAGGCGGCGAGATTTTCCAGCACCACTTCGCAGGAAAGCGTGGCATCGCAATAGGCTTCGTCAAAGTCGGTACGAACGGTGAAATCGTTAATATGCGTGAGTTGTTTTCCGATCAGATAAACATCGCGGAAAATCCCCGCCGACCACCACATATCCTGGTCTTCCACGTAGGTAGAGTCCGCCCATTGCATCACGCGCACACACAACAGGTTGTCGCCGGTTTTAACCATCGCGCTGATGTCAAACTCTGCGGTCAGGCGACTGCCCTTGCTGAACCCCACATACTGACCGTTAACGTAGACTTCAAAATAGGTTTCGACACCGTCAAATTTGATCAGCGTCTGTTTACCCTGCCAGCCTTCGCTGAGGGTGAAAATACGTTGATAGGCACCGGTTGGGTTATCGCTGGGAACAAACGGCACATCGATGGGGAATGGAAAACCTTCGTCGGTATATTGCAGTTTGCCGTGACCTTCCATTTGCCACATGGCGGGGACGGTAATATGCCCCCAGTCAGCCATTAACTCAGAGGTGAAGGCTTCTGGTACTTGCAGCGGATGGTCAAAAAAGTGGAAATTCCACTGACCGCTTAAGGACAGAAACAGGCTGCTGGTTTCACGGGCAAAAGTACGCGCCTGCGCAACAGAATCATATGAAAAAAAGTACGCACGCGGCGCAAGTCGGTTTTCGTGGGTGAGCTGAATGTTTTCCCAGCGATTCATAGGGCCTCCCGGTAGAGAGAAATCGGAACCATTCATGGTGATGGTAGTTTGTGTAATTGCTGGGGAGTTTAGTAAAAATTTTACTAAAAAGTAGCGAATAAATGCATTTACTTTAACTGGATCACGAAAATAAACGGCAGCACTGTCCGGCAAAAACGATTGCCGGACAGTGTGTAAGGGGATTTAACGGGTCGTGCCGCGCAGTTTTAATTTGCTGGGAACGAAGACCAACAGCGGCAGCGCGCGACCATCGCGGGCTTTTTCATACACCAGGTTAACGCCCTGACTTCCCATCATCTCGGAATGTATGCGCACGGTGGAGAGCGGCGGAAAGGTAAATCGCGCGGTGGGGATATCGTTAACGCTGATAAGCGAAATATCCTGTGGGATGTTCAGGCCACGTTCATGAATTGCCCGCAGTACGCCGATAGCAATGGAATCGGAAGCGACAAAAAGCGCCTTCGGGTAGTCTTCCCGAGCCAGCATCTGTTTTGCCAGTTCATAGCCCGACGAACTGGAAAAACCGCCGCGCCAGATATCCTCTTCGCGTACCACGTGTTTCAGTCGGCCATATTCCACAAAGGCGACTTCACGAATATCCGCCTTGCCAGGCAAGTCTTCACCGCCAATAAAACCAATACGATTAACGCCCTGATTGATATAGAAATCGATGATTTCTTTACTGATACGTGCCAGATCGATATCCACCGCATCGTAACCGCTGCCGGGTTCGTGAAAGTCGATAAAGCAGATATTGTCGGTCAACGCACAGGCGGCGGCGCGCAGGGCGGGCGCGGGTTTGCCGACAATCAAAATGCCGGTGACGTTTTTAATGTCTGGCAAACCGCTGTGTTCATAACAGTTGGTCAGTTCGATCGCCAGCTTTTCGCACTGGGTTTCAATGCCGTGGCGGATCGCCAGATAGTAAGGATCGTTGATCTCCAGCTCTTGTTGGTAGCTGTAGATAGCCAAAATATGGTGCTGGTTGACTGCGCCTGTCTGTAGCTTACGGGCGCTGCTGGTCTTGTACTCCAGCTTTTCGGCGATCTCGAGAATGCGATGTTTCGTCTCTTCTTTCACATTCAATGTTGGATCGTCATTTAAGACCCTGGATACTGTCGCCAGGGATACGCCAGCTTCGATTGCGATGTCTTTTAATGTTGCCATGTTTACCTTTTTTACTTTCCCTGATGTGCGCCCCCATTGTAGAGGAAGTGCTTATCGGGTCACCTGTTTTCAGTAAATAAAGCGCGTTTCTTTGACGCTGTAACGGTAACACAGCGGCTTACAAATGTGATCACGGCTGCATTCTCTATTTTTAGCCTACAGGATTGAGAAAAACTTTTGCTATAGTTTAGTAAAATTTTACTCGAAGGGAGGAAGCAATGGAAACCGTGGCTTACGCTGATTTTGCACGTCTGGAAATGCGCGTCGGAAAGATTGTGGAAGTGAAACGCCATGAAAACGCCGACAAGCTGTACATCGTACAGGTTGATGTGGGTGAAAAAACGCTGCAAACCGTGACCAGTCTGGTGCCGTACTACAGCGAAGAAGAGCTGATGGGGAAAACGGTGGTGGTCTTATGCAATCTGCAAAAAGCGAAAATGCGCGGTGAAACGTCGGAATGCATGCTGTTGTGTGCGGAAACCGATGACGGCAGTGAAAGCGTGCTGTTAACGCCGGAGCGGATGATGCCTGCGGGCGTACGTATCGTATAAAAAGATCGGATGGCGACGTCGAATCGCCATCCGATTTGATATTACGCTTCTTCGACACTGACTCGCATGGCCGCCAGCGCCTTACGCGCCGCTTTGATCACCAGTTCACACTGTTCAATGGTCAGTGTCAGTGGCGGTTCAATGCGGATCGTTTTAGCGTTGTTGAGTGTTCCGGCCACCAGTACGCGCTGGCGGAACATCTCGCTGGCAAAGTTATAGCCGATTTCGTTATCAACAAACTCAATCGCCATCAACATCCCTTTACCACGCGCTTCCTGTACCAGATCGGGATATTCCCGCGCCAGTTGACGAAAACCGTCCAGCAACATATCGCCTTTTTGTTCAGCCTGAGCCGGTAAGTTCTGCTCCAGCAACACATTGATGGTCGCCAGCGCCGCCGCACAGGCCAGCGGGTTGCCGCCAAAGGTGGTGGTATGCAGGAACGGGTTGTCGAACAGAACGGAAAACACCTCTTCAGTGGCGATGGTTGCGCCAATCGGCATCACGCCGCCGCCGAGGGCTTTTGCCAGACACAGGATGTCCGGCTGTACGTTCTCATGCTCGCAGGCGAACATCTTGCCCGTGCGCCCCATGCCCGTTTGTACTTCATCGAGGATCATCAGTGCGCCGAACTCATCGCACAGCTTACGCACGGCGGTGAGATAGCCTGGCGGCGGCAGAATTACGCCACCTTCGCCCTGAATCGGTTCGAGGATCACCGCAGCCACATCATCACCGGTTTTTTTGCACTCGTTAAGAGCCGTGCGCATGGCTTCGATATTGCCAAACGGTACATGACGGAACCCTGGCAGCAGTGGCATAAACGGTTTGCGGAAGGTCGATTTCGCCGTGGCCGACAGCGCGCCAAGTGATTTACCGTGGAACGCGCCGCTGGTGGCAATAAAAGTAAACTTGCCGCGCGGTGACTGATAAGCCTTCGCCAGCTTCAGCGCTGCTTCAACGGACTCGGTGCCGCTATTACAGAAGAAGCTGTATTTCAGTTTACCGGGCGTTAGCGCCGCAAGGGTTTTCGCCAGCATCGCCCGTAACGGATCGAGCAGCTCCTGGCTATGTAACGGTTGTTTCGCAAGTTGATTCTGTACGGCGGAAACCACAACTGGATTACGGTGCCCCACGTTGAAAATTCCAAAACCTCCAAGGCAGTCGATAAACTCCTGTCCCTGGGTGTCGACAAGCGTATTTAAACCTCCCGCTTGCCACTCTACGGCTCCGTAATCCCCGCCGGCGGTAACAGATTTGCGATACTCTAAAAACCCCGGATTGACATGCTCTTTGAAGTATTCAATCACCTCTCGGTTAAGTGCTTTCATCTCCTCATGATCCAGCGTTCGCTTTTCAATGAGATTCAGGGCGTGGGCGCTGCACGCTAAAGCCGATGCGCTCGAAGGTAACCTGTTCAAAATATGCTCCGGAGGCTCGCGTATCACATGATACCGATTTAAGTATTGCAGGGATTGCGCCACTCCGGCTGCGATCGCGAAAATCGGGATAAACACAAATGTGGTTATCATTTGTGCAATATTTAATGCTATTTGTTAACATCTGTTGTTGTTTTGCACGGTTTTTGTCGGGTATGGATTTGGCGATTGCTGCGCAAATGCACACTTTCAGGGCAACAACTGCCTGATTTTTGGGCAAGATAATTAACGTTTTCGTATAGTAACAGAGTGAAAGTATTTTAAATCAAGGGATTAGATTTATGCTTTAATCGCAAATTGCGATCTAAATCAAATTAATCAGTTAAAGATAACCGCAGCGGGGCCGACATAAACTCTGACAAGAAGTTAACAACCATATAACCTGCACAGGACGCGAACATGTCTTCTCATCCGTATGTCACCCAGCAAAATACCCCGCTGGCGGACGATACCACTCTGATGTCCACTACCGATCTGCAAAGCTATATCACTCATGCTAATGACACTTTTGTGCAGGTGAGCGGCTATACCTTGCAAGAGTTACAGGGGCAGCCGCACAACATGGTGCGTCACCCGGATATGCCAAAAGCGGCGTTTGCGGATATGTGGTTCACCCTGAAAAAAGGGGAGCCCTGGAGCGGCATCGTGAAAAATCGCCGCAAAAATGGCGACCATTATTGGGTGCGGGCCAATGCGGTACCGATGGTGCGCGAGGGAAAAATCAGTGGCTATATGTCGATTCGTACCCGGGCGACGGATGAAGAGATCGCGGCGGTGGAGCCGCTGTACAAAGCGTTGAACGCCGGACGGACCAGTAAGCGTATTCATAAAGGCCTGGTGGTGCGTAAAGGCTGGCTGGGAAAACTGCCTTCATTACCGCTTCGCTGGCGGGCGCGTGGCGTGATGACCCTGATGTTTATCTTGCTGGCGGTCATGCTTTGGTTTGTTGCTGCCCCGGTGGTGACGTATATCCTCTGTGCGTTAGTGGTATTGTTGGCAAGCGCCTGTTTTGAATGGCAGATTGTCCGCCCGATAGAAAATGTCGCCCGTCAGGCACTGAAGGTGGCGACCGGAGAGCGTAATAGTGTTGAGCATCTGAATCGCAGCGATGAGCTGGGGCTGACATTACGCGCGGTAGGGCAGCTTGGCCTGATGTGCCGTTGGCTAATTAACGATGTCTCAAGCCAGGTGTCCAGTGTCAGAAATGGCAGTGAGACGCTGGCGAAAGGCACCGATGAACTGAACGAACATACCCAGCAGACAGTTGATAACGTTCAGCAAACGGTGGCGACCATGAACCAAATGGCGGCGTCGGTGAAACAGAACTCTGCCACGGCGTCGGCTGCCGATAAACTTTCTATCACCGCCAGTAATGCGGCAGTGCAGGGCGGGGAGGCGATGACTACGGTGATCAAGACAATGGACGATATCGCCGACAGTACCCAGCGCATTGGCACCATTACTTCGCTGATTAACGATATTGCGTTTCAGACCAATATCCTGGCCCTGAATGCGGCGGTGGAAGCGGCGCGAGCCGGCGAACAAGGCAAAGGTTTTGCAGTGGTGGCAGGGGAAGTGCGTCATTTAGCCAGCCGCAGCGCCAATGCCGCCAACGATATTCGCAAGCTGATTGATGCCAGTGCTGATAAAGTGCAATCTGGTTCGCAGCAGGTACACGCCGCCGGACGGACGATGGAAGATATTGTGGCACAGGTAAAAAACGTCACCCAGTTGATAGCTCAGATTAGCCATTCAACGCTGGAACAGGCCGATGGGCTTTCCAGCCTGACCCGTGCAGTGGATGAGCTTAATCTCATCACCCAGAAAAACGCCGAGTTAGTGGAAGAGAGTGCGCAGGTGTCGGCGATGGTGAAACACCGCGCCAGCCGACTGGAAGACGCGGTGACGGTGCTGCATTAATCGGTATGCCGGATCCGGCAGTTGGCGCACAATGCCTGATGCGATGCTGGCGCAGCTTATCAGGCCTACGGGGGGGTAGGGCACGCCACATCCGGCAATCGGTGATTAATCCAGTTGCGTAATATCAAAAGCGGCGCGGTCGATCACCGCAATGATCTTTTTTACTTGTGCATCAGTGATATCGCTCTGGTTGACGCGTAAATCCAGCACCGCTTTAAAATTATCCAGCGCCCGCTTCATTTGCGGGTTCTGGCGCAGCGCAGCGCCAACGCAACGCGCTTTGATGCGTTCTTCAATCATCTCTACCTGTTCGCGGTTTTCTTCCAGCCACTGCGCGCCTTGTTCGGTCAGTGCAATCTGCTTCTTACCACCTTCCTCTTCGCGGATGGTAATCAGCGACTGCTCCTGCAGAAAATCCAGCGTTGGGTAGATGACGCCCGGGCTTGGGGTGTAATTCCCCTGGGTTAGATTCTCAATCGCTTTAATCAACTCGTAACCGTGGCTGTCATCGCGCGAGAGAATATCCAGAATCACCAGACGTAATTCACCGTGACCAAAGAAACGTTGCCGACGACCGCCGCCGCGACCGTGGCGACCACCGCAGCATTGACCGTGTTCATGCTGGTGACCGTGTCCGCAGTGCTCGTGTTCTGACTTCTCACCTTTGCAGCAGCCCTCATGGCGTGGCTGGCCTTCATGTTTACAACACCCTTCGTGATGATGGCTCATATCAGCCTCCTTTTGCTTAATTAGATATATCTAATTTATATCTGATATGAGCACTCTTGCAAGAATAAAAATGATTTTTAAATGTGGACTCATCTCACACGTAGGCCGGATAAGGCGTTCACGCCGCATCCGACATTGAGCAATAATGCTTGATAAGAGGTTGCGCGTCTTATCAGACTACAGATATATCAGTTCTACAAATCGCTTGCATTTATCATGATTAACAATCATTATCATTTACGAAAATTATTTAGATATATCTGATTACCATCACGAAGGCGATAACAATGAATAACTCCCCCCGCTACCCGCAGCGCGTTCGCAATGATCTGCGCTTCCGTGAACTGACTGTGTTACGCGTTGAGCGCATCAGCGCCGGTTTTCAGCGCATTGTCCTCGGCGGCGAGGCGCTGGACGGTTTTACGTCGCGCGGCTTTGACGATCACAGCAAACTCTTCTTTCCTCAACCTGACGCTCACTTTGTGCCGCCAACGGTAACGGAAGAGGGCATCGTCTGGCCGGAAGGACCACGCCCACCGTCGCGTGACTATACGCCGCTGTATGACGAACTACGCCATGAACTGGCGATCGATTTCTTTATTCACGACGGTGGGGTCGCCAGCGGCTGGGCGATGCAGGCGAAACCGGGCGATAAACTTACGGTGGCAGGTCCGCGCGGTTCGCTGGTGGTGCCGGAAGATTACGCGTATCAGCTGTATGTCTGCGATGAATCCGGAATGCCGGCACTGCGCCGCCGCCTGGAAACGTTGAGCAAACTTGCCGTTAAACCGCAAGTTAGTGCGCTGGTTAGCGTGCGGGATAACGCCTGTCAGGATTATCTCGCGCACCTTGATGGTTTTAATATCGAATGGCTGGCACATGATGAGCAGGCGGTAGATGCGCGTCTGGCGCAGATGCAAATCCCTGCCGATGATTACTTCATCTGGATAACCGGCGAAGGCAAAGTCGTTAAGAATTTAAGCCGCCGCTTTGAAGCGGAACAGTATGACCCACAGCGGGTACGTGCAGCGGCTTACTGGCACGCAAAGTAACTGATATATAAAAAGAAAAAGGCTGACGATTTCTCGTCAGCCTTTGCTATGTCTGGTGGCCCCTGCTGGACTTGAACCAGCGACCAAGCGATTATGAGTCGCCTGCTCTAACCACTGAGCTAAGGGGCCATGGTAGAGGATTATAAAGTAACTCCGTGTCGCAATCCAGCCATTACCGCGCGCCTGCTGTTTTTATAAACAATGTATTTTCAATCCGTTATACTTTTCCTGGTGATGTTAGAAAGGAGTAAATATGGTTGAGGATATTTTGGCTCCAGGGTTACGGGTCGTGTTTTGCGGTATCAACCCTGGGCTTTCATCCGCCGGAACGGGTTTTCCCTTTGCTCATCCGGCAAATCGCTTCTGGAAGGTGATATATCAGGCCGGGTTTACCGACCGTCAGTTGAAGCCGCAGGAGGCACAGCATCTGCTGGATTATCGTTGTGGCGTCACCAAACTGGTAGACCGTCCAACGGTGCAAGCCAATGAAGTGTCAAAGCAGGAGCTGCACGCAGGCGGGCGTAAGCTAATTGAAAAAATAGAAGATTATCAGCCGCAGGCGTTGGCGATTCTGGGCAAACAAGCATATGAACAGGGATTCAGCCAGCGCGGTGCACAGTGGGGGAAACAAACGCTCACCATTGGTTCGACGCAGATTTGGGTGCTGCCAAATCCCAGTGGTTTAAGTCGCGTTTCACTGGAGAAACTGGTTGAAGCGTATCGCGAGCTGGACCAGGCGCTGGTAGTGCGTGGGCGATAAAAAACGCCACCGAAAAGGTGGCGTTTGTGCAGAGGGACTAGTGCCGGGTGCGGCGTAACGCCTGATCCGGCCTACCGATTAATCGTCCAGGAAGCTACGCAGCACTTCAGAACGGCTCGGGTGACGCAGTTTGCGCAGCGCCTTCGCTTCGATCTGACGGATACGTTCGCGGGTAACGTCGAACTGTTTACCCACTTCTTCCAGCGTGTGGTCGGTGTTCATATCGATACCGAAACGCATACGAAGAACTTTTGCTTCACGCGCGGTCAGGCCAGCCAGCACGTCGTGCGTTGCCGCACGCAGGCTTTCGGTGGTCGCAGAATCCAGCGGCAGCTCGAGGGTGGTATCCTCGATGAAATCCCCCAGATGCGAATCTTCATCATCACCGATCGGCGTTTCCATGGAGATTGGCTCTTTGGCGATCTTCAGCACTTTGCGGATCTTGTCTTCCGGCATCAGCATACGTTCAGCCAGTTCTTCCGGCGTCGGTTCACGGCCCATCTCTTGCAGCATCTGGCGAGAAATACGGTTGAGTTTGTTGATAGTCTCAATCATATGCACCGGAATACGGATGGTGCGCGCCTGATCCGCGATAGAACGGGTGATCGCCTGACGGATCCACCAGGTTGCGTAGGTGGAGAACTTGTAACCACGGCGGTATTCGAATTTATCAACCGCTTTCATCAGGCCGATGTTACCTTCCTGAATCAGGTCAAGGAACTGCAAGCCACGGTTGGTGTATTTCTTGGCGATAGAAATAACCAGACGTAAGTTCGCTTCAACCATCTCTTTCTTCGCACGGCGGGCTTTCGCTTCACCGATGGACATACGACGGTTGATATCTTTAACCTGCTCGATGGTCAGGCCGGTTTCTTCTTCAATCTGCTGCAGTTTCTGCAGGGCGCGATGCACTTCTTCAGAGACATCGTGCAGTTTTTCCGACCACGGCTTGTTCATCGCAATTGCCGCGTTGAACCAGGTATCGCTGGTTTCGTTGCCGGTAAACAGGGTAATGAAGTTTTTCTTCGGCATTTTGCACTGCTCAACGCAGAGCTTCATGATCAGACGTTCTTGCGTACGAACGCGGTCCATCATGACGCGCATGCTGTTGACCAGGTAGTCAAACTGCTTTGGCACCAGGCGGAACTGTTTGAATACTTCAGACAGTTTCAGGATCTCTTCCTGAGCGGCAGCGTGACTGCGACCTTTCGCTTTGATGGTGTCACGCGTTACAACGTACTGAGCGCGCAGTTCCGCAAATTTTTCGCGAGCCAGTTCCGGGTCGATGCTGTTGTCATCATCGGCGCTGTCGTCATCGCCATCTTCTTCGTCTTCATCTTCGTCATCGTCCAGATCTTCCTGGGAAAGCTCAGAACCGACGTGAGTGGCGGTAGGTGCCAGATCTTCTTCTGCGTTCGGGTCAACAAAGCCGGTGATCAGATCGGACAGACGCGCTTCTTCTGCTTCAACACGATCGTACTGTTCCAGCAGATAGGTGATCGCTTCCGGATATTCAGCAACGGAGCATTGAACCTGGTTGATCCCGTCTTCAATACGCTTAGCGATGTCAATTTCGCCTTCGCGGGTCAACAGTTCAACGGTGCCCATTTCACGCATGTACATGCGTACCGGGTCAGTCGTGCGCCCGATTTCAGATTCCACGCTGGAAAGCACCTGCGCGGCGGCTTCGGCAGCATCTTCGTCCGCGGTGTTTTCAGCCAGCATCAGATCATCGGCATCCGGTGCTTCTTCCATCACCTGAATGCCCATGTCGTTGATCATTTGGATGATGTCTTCGATCTGATCTGAATCGACGATATCTTCCGGCAGATGGTCATTGACCTCGGCATAGGTCAGATAGCCTTGCTCCTTACCACGGGTGACAAGAAGTTTCAGCTGTGACTGCGGGTTTTGCTCCATAAGACGGTATCCACACTTATTTCATGAGGTTGGTGTTGGGCGATTGACCCGATGTCCTTCAGCCGTTAACGCTGAAATCCAACGGTTGTTTACCGCCAACGATAATTACGAGGGCGTACTTATATATTTGCCGCTGCCTCTCAGTGCGGCTGTCGGGGGCTTCCCGATCGCTCTTCGGCACTTAAGCCGTTAAATCACTTTTTCGCCAGCTCCTGGTTTAATGTCCAGAGCTCCAGGCGTTCTTCGTTGCTTAAACCATGCGTGCGCTCACGAGCGATTAACTCTTCCTGGCGCAGTTCAAGCAGCGAATCAAACATATGGTTGAGTGAGTCGGTGAAGGTTTGCTCAGCAATATTCTTATCTGCTATATCGTCCCACATCGACAGTTTTTCAAGGGTGGCAGCATTATTTGTACCACGATAGTGCTCTAAAAGTTGCCCGGTGGTCAGACCTGGCTGGGAGAGACAAGTGTTGACCAGTTCTCTGAATAAGCCAAGTCCAGGGAGCTTATTTTCATCCAGATTCTCAAGCGGCGGGACCAACGTCGCTAATTCTGGATTTTGCACCAGCAACCCTATAAGTATACGCATGGTCGTGCGTTTTAGCTGCGGAACAGGGCGAGAAACGCCGCTCTCTGCCGCTTTTGGCATTAATCGTTCAAGCTGGCTGTCATCAAGTATGCCTAATTTGTTGCCTAATTCCTGACGAAGATATATTCGCAGCGTTTCGCCCGGCACTTGCGATATCAATGGCAGTGCCAGCGTACTCAAACGTGCGCGCCCGTCAGGGGTACTCAGATCAACTTGCGGCATCAGACTGTTAAACAGAAATGCGGAGAGTGGCATCGCCTGCTCCATCCGCGCTTCAAACGCTTCTTTACCTTCTTTTCGTACCAGCGTGTCAGGGTCTTCGCCATCAGGCAAAAACATAAAGCGTAGCTGACGACCGTCTGTCATGTAAGGCAGCGCCGTTTCCAGCGCTCGCCAGGCGGCATCGCGGCCTGCACGGTCGCCGTCATAACAGCAAATGACATTGTTGGTCGCGCGGAACAACAGTTGTATGTGATCGGCAGTGGTTGACGTACCTAACGACGCAACGGCGTAATTAATGCCGTATTGCGCCAGCGCCACCACGTCCATATAGCCTTCGACCACAAGCAGACGATTGGGTTCAGCGTTATCCTGCTGCGCTTCATAAAGACCGTAAAGCTGGCGGCCTTTATGGAAAATGTCCGTTTCCGGCGAGTTCAGGTATTTGGGGGTATCGTTGCCCAGCACGCGTCCGCCAAAACCAATCACCCGACCGCGTTTATCACGAATGGGGAACATCACCCGCTCGCGGAAACGGTCGTAACTGCGCCCCTGATCGTTAGTGACCAACATGCCCGCATCAATCAATGACTGGCGATTTTCTGGATTGCCACCAAACCGCTTCAGGACGTTGTCCCAGCCAGGGGGGGCAAAACCAATCGCAAAGCGGGCGATAACCTCGTGGCTTAATCCGCGTTTTTCCAGATACTGGCGCGCAGACGTGGCAACAGGTTGCTGTAAAGATTGTTGGTAAAACGTATTCAGACCGTCCATCAACTGATAAAGCGTTTGTCGTTGATGGCGCTCGATCTGGCTGGGGCCGCTACCTGCTTCAAATGGCACTTCAAGATTGTGCATTGCTGCCAGCTCTTCGACCGTTTCGACGAACTCAAGCTTGTCGTAGTTCATCAGGAAGTCGATCGCGTTGCCGTGCGCGCCACATCCAAAGCAGTGGTAAAACTGTTTCTCACCGTTAACGGTGAATGATGGGGTTTTCTCGTTGTGGAATGGACAACACGCGTGGAAATTCTTGCCCTGCTTTTTCAGCTTCACACGGGCATCGATCAGATCGACGATGTCAGTGCGTGCCAGCAGATCATTAATGAATACGCGTGGGATTCGTCCAGCCATAGGCCCCGATTTTTAGCAATTCATAAACGAAAATAAGCCGCGCATTCCTTTCGGAAGCACGGCCTTACAACTACAACTCGGTCTGATCGGAGAGCAACGCTCTCGGGGAATTAGTACAGACGAGTGCGGCGTGCGTTTTCGCGAGCCAGTTTCTTCGCGTGACGTTTCACTGCAGAAGCTTTAGCGCGCTTACGTTCGGTAGTCGGTTTTTCATAGAACTCACGACGACGAACTTCCGCCAGAACACCTGCTTTTTCGCAGGAACGCTTGAAGCGACGCAGAGCTACGTCGAACGGCTCGTTTTCACGTACTTTAATTACCGGCATGTGCCTCTCACCTTTGATTAATTCGGTTTGCCGCTGGCATCAACGCCAGCTTATTTCAAAATGGTGCGGAATTTTACTGCAATTGCTGCTGCTTTGTAAAGCACCGCGGCCTTTTTTGAAAGGGACTTTTATAAGGGTGAGGAGTATACACGAGGCTTTCTCCAGGGGCGAACAAAGTTTTACATCAACCCGCATTGGTCCTACACTGCGCGGTAATAAAGCGAGGTAAAACAAGTCATGCGTGTACTGGGTATTGAAACTTCCTGCGATGAAACCGGCATCGCCATTTACGACGATGAAAAAGGTTTGTTAGCCAACCAATTGTATAGTCAGGTGAAATTGCACGCTGACTACGGCGGCGTCGTGCCTGAACTGGCCTCCCGCGATCACGTGCGTAAAACCGTACCGTTGATCCAGGCGGCGCTGAAAGAGTCCGGTTTAACGGCAAAAGACATTGACGCCGTGGCCTATACTGCAGGCCCTGGATTAGTCGGTGCGCTGTTGGTTGGCGCAACGGTCGGGCGTTCGCTGGCATTTGCCTGGGGCGTTCCGGCGATCCCGGTACACCATATGGAAGGGCATCTGTTAGCGCCGATGCTGGAAGATAACCCACCGGAATTTCCGTTTGTCGCGCTGCTGGTTTCCGGCGGTCATACGCAGTTAATCAGCGTGACTGGCATTGGTCAGTACGAGCTGCTCGGTGAGTCTATTGATGATGCCGCCGGTGAAGCGTTTGATAAAACCGCGAAGCTGCTGGGGCTGGATTATCCTGGCGGGCCATTACTGTCGAAAATGGCGGCTCAGGGTACTGCCGGGCGCTTTGTCTTCCCGCGCCCGATGACCGACCGTCCGGGGCTGGATTTCAGCTTTTCTGGTCTGAAAACCTTCGCGGCAAATACCATTCGTGATAACGGCACCGACGACCAGACGCGTGCTGATATCGCCCGCGCCTTTGAAGATGCGGTGGTCGATACGTTGATGATTAAGTGTAAGCGAGCGCTGGATCAGACAGGCTTTAAGCGACTGGTAATGGCAGGCGGCGTGAGTGCTAACCGCACGTTACGGGCGAAGCTGGCTGAAATGATGAAAAAACGCCGTGGCGAAGTGTTCTACGCGCGTCCGGAATTTTGTACTGATAACGGCGCGATGATCGCCTATGCCGGAATGGTGCGGTTTAAAGCAGGCGCGACGGCGGATCTCGGCGTTAGCGTGCGTCCGCGCTGGCCGCTGGCAGAGTTACCGGCCGCGTAAAACTATTAGGTGCCGGAGAGTCACTTCCGGCACCGTCCTCACTTAAAGCAACACCACGGGCATCCACAGTAAGCCGGTAATCACCAGCAACACGAGGAATATCAGCCCAAAAATCGCCCCCAGTCGCCAGTAATCCACCGTTGGCAGATAACCACTGCCGTAGTAAATCGGACTGGGTCCGGTGGCGTATGGTGTAAGAATGCTCCCCAGACCAATTGCCGCGCCAACCATCAGGCAGAATACCGGCAGCGGGATTTCCGGCATCGCCAGCGCGGCGGCAATCATCATCGGCGCGAGAGCGGAGGTATACGCCGTGGCGCTGGCGAAAAAGTAGCGCAGCAGATAAAAGACCACAATCAACGCCACCATCACTATCGTTGGCGAATAACCGCTTAAGCTGCCTGCTAACAGTTTGCCAAACCAGCTAATAAAACCGGTGTTGTTGAGTCCGGTAGCGAGGGTGATAAGCGAGGCCAGCCAGAAGAAAACGTTCCACGCGGCTTTATTACTGACAATGTCGTCCCAACTGATAATGCGCAGAAGCAGCATCAGCGCCACCACGCTGTAACCGACCATCGCGGCATCGATATAATCACCGCCGAAAATCCACAGCACCAGCGCGCCTACCATCAGCCCCAGCATCCGTTTTTCACGCGAACAGAGCGGGCCCATTGCCTGCAGTTCCGTCTCTGCCCAGCGCGGCACCTGATCACCAGACTTCAGTACCGGCGGGTACAGCACGTAAGCCAGCCAGGGAACCAGCAGAACCAGTAAAATGCTGAGCGGCAACATCCCGAGGAACCAGTCGCCCCAGCTCAGCGTGGCGTGAGATGCGCTTTTCATCAGTCCAATTAACAGCAAATTTGGAGCCATCGCCGTCAGGAAAATGGCGCTGGTCACGCAGTCGGCAACAATCCCCATCCACATGATGTACGAGCCAATGCTGCGCGAACTGCTGTCGTTTGGTTGTGATTGATAGAGCGGTGGCAGGTTACGGATGATGGGATAGATAATCCCCGCACCACGCGCCGAGTTGGACGGTGTTACAGGCGCGAGTATCAGCTCGGAGAACATCACTGCATAGCCGAGAAACAGCGTGCGATGCCCCATTTTTTTCACCAGAATCAGCGCGATACGTCGCCCCAGCCCGGTTTTTTCATAGCCTGTGCCAAACATAAAGGCGGCGAAAATCAGCCAGATAACCGAATTAGAAAAACCAGAAACCGCCCAGGAGAGGGATTTGGCGGTGAACTTAAAACCTGGCTGGGCGAGCTGCTCCGGGCTGAACAGCAGCCAGGGAGAGAGAATGGCGATAATGGAGATACCCACCATCGCCACCACGGCACCCGGCACGGGTTCGAGGATCAGTCCAACGATCACGCCAGTAAAAACAGCAAAGTAGAGCCAGGTATGACTCTCCAGCCCTGCGGGAAGCGGAAGTAGAGCAATAATGGCGATGACCGCCAGCGGCGCAAGGTATCGCCACCATTCAGTGGAAGGTTTCATCGTGTTATGCCTGCGAAAAAGGAGAGGGGGTGAGCCTCTCCGGGAGGGTTATTTGATGTAGTGGACGTGCTCGCAAATCTCTTCCACGATGGGATCGCGGCGTTCGGCGAACAGCTTTTTGTTTTCGGCTATCAGGTTGTTGCCGTGGGTATCAATAGAGACAATCAGCGGGCCGAACTCTTTGACCCGGCAGACCCACAGTGACTCCGGCATCCCGAGTTCTGTCCAGTGCACCTCTTCAATCTCTTCCACCTGGGTTGCCGCCAGTACTGCGCAGCCTGCCGGGAAAATCACATGCAGCGCCTTGAATTTCTGGCAGCCTTCTTCGGTCAGCGGCCCCATTCCGCCTTTGCCGACCACCAGTTTCACGCCGGTCTGTTCGATAAATTCACGTTCAAAACTTTCCATACGCATACTGGTTGTCGGGCCGACGGATACCATCTCCCATTTGTCGCCGTTTTTGCGCACGATGGGGCCAGCGTGGAAAATCGCTTTGCCGTTGAGATCGTAAGGGATCGGACGTTTGAGTTCGATCAAACGACGGTGACAAACGTCACGGCAGGTCACCAGCGTACCGGTCAGGTAGATCACATCGCCGACGCGAATATCTTGCAGATCTTCAGCTTTGATCGGGGTTGTCAGGATCTTTTTCATAACGCGCTCCGGGTGTGAGACAGATTTTCAAAGGTGAGATCGGCATGAACCAGCAGTGTGCCGCGACGATGCGCCCAGCAGCCTGTAGAAACAGCAACGCCGATGGTTGACGGATGGCGGGCGGCAGATTCGATATGTACGCCCATCACTGAACTGTTGCCAGTCAGCCCTTGTGGACCAATCCCCAGACGGTTGAGTCCTTCTTCCAGGCGTAGCTCCAGCTCTGCCGCTTTTGGATTGGGATGGCGGCTGCCAATCGGGCGCAAAATGGCTTTTCGCGAGAGCACGGCGGCGGTTTCCACCGAGGTGGCGATGCCCACGCCCACCAGTACCGGTGGACAGGCGTTTACGGCGAGGGTGGAGATATTTTCGAAGACGAATTTCACTACGCCTTCGTAGCCTTCTGACGGCATTAACACTTTCGAGCGGCCTGGTAGCGTGCAGCCGCCGCCTGCCATGTAAACTTCGATTTCCGCATCGTCATTGTCGGGGATGATGTCCCAGGTGACCCACGGTACGCCGCTGCCGGTATTTTTGCCGGTGTTTACTTCGTCAAAAATTTCTACCGCATTGTGACGCAGTGGCGCTTTGACGGTTGCCTCTTCCACGGCTTGTTTGAGTATGCTTTGCAGCTCGCCAAGCAGTGGGAAACGGGAACCGACCTTAACAAAAAACATGATTTCGCCGGTGTCCTGACAGGCAGGACGATTCAGGTCGATCGCTTTTTGCATGTTATCGAACATCGTGTGGTAGATGATTTTTCCCATCGACGATGTTTCGGCATCCTTTAGCTGTTTTAGTTTGTCCACCACGTCATCGGGCATTCGGGTAGAAATCATGGCGGTAAAGTTAGCGACAATCTCCGTCAACTTATTCACTGCCTGTTGCTTATTACTTTCGCTCATCATGGCAACTCCAGTTTATGTATTTGTCTGGAAAAATTCACCGCCACAAACTACCACTAAAAATGTGGTTTTATATTTTTTGCCGCCGTGAATATGTAATTCACAGTTCGTGAATCAACGCGAAAATAAGAATGAATATTGCGCCAGAGCAGGGAATGGCAATGTTTTGCGAAATACACTGCGCTTATCACAACTGCGGATAATTAACGATGCTGAATAGCTGGCCTTTAGCCAAAGATTTGCAGGTACTGGTAGAAATCGTCCACAGCGGGAGTTTTAGTGCTGCAGCGGCGACGCTTGGGCAGACGCCTGCATTTGTCACCAAGCGGATCCAAATCCTTGAAAATACGCTGGCAACAACGCTGCTGAACCGCTCCGCTCGCGGTGTGGCGCTGACTGAAAGTGGCCAACGTTGTTACGAGCATGCGCTGGAAATCCTCACCCAATATCAGCGACTGGTCGATGACGTCACGCAAATCAAAACGCGCCCGGAGGGGATGATTCGTATTGGTTGCAGTTTTGGTTTTGGGCGCAGCCATATTGCGCCAGCCATTACCGAACTGATGCGCAATTATCCTGAGTTACAGGTGCATTTTGAATTGTTCGATCGGCAAATTGATTTAGTGCAGGATAATATTGATCTGGATATTCGTATTAATGACGAAATTCCTGATTATTATATTGCGCATCTGTTAACGAAAAATAAAAGAATATTATGCGCAGCACCTGAGTATCTGCAAAAATATCCGCAGCCACAATCCTTACAGGAATTAAGTCGTCATGATTGTCTGGTGACCAAAGAGCGCGATATGACCCACGGAATATGGGAGTTGGGGAACGGTCAGGAGAAAAAATCGGTGAAGGTAAGCGGGCATCTTTCCTCCAATAGCGGCGAGATAGTGTTGCAATGGGCGCTGGAGGGCAAAGGGATTATGTTGCGTTCCGAGTGGGATGTGTTGCCGTTTCTGGAGAGTGGCAAACTGGTGCGAGTATTGCCGGAGTATGCACAAAGCGCCAATATCTGGGCTGTTTACCGGGAGCCGCTCTATCGCAGCATGAAATTACGTGTCTGCGTGGAATTTCTGGCGGCATGGTGCCAGCAACGGCTGGGCAAGCCCGACGAAGGCTATCAGGTCATGTAAATCCACCAGAAATCACTCGGGATCCTTTTCGCGCTTTCTTTTGAATTTCGTCCAGATTTTTGTCTCCTGACGACGCCACAGACGCTGGATGTTGTCATGATGACGCAGCAGGATCAGGCAAGAGAGCATCGAAACCGGGAAGGTGAATTGTGGCTTAAACCACCAGACATAAAACGGAGCAATCAGTGCACTGACAATCGCTCCCAGCGACGAGTAACCACTCAATAGCACGGTCAGTAACCAGGTTCCCGCCATTACTCCAGTGAGATCCCAGCCAATTGGTGCGATGGCACCAAAAGCGGTAGCAACGCCTTTTCCTCCTTTAAAACCGAAGAAAACGGGCCAGATGTGTCCAAGACAGGCGGCGATGGCAATTAAGCCTAGCCAGAAGGGGCTGACACCTAATTCATACGCGCCCCAGACGGGCAACATTCCTTTCAGAACGTCGAAAATCAGTACTGCTACGGCTGCTCCCTTGCCACCGATACGTAACACATTGGTTGCGCCTGGATTGCCGGAGCCGCTGGTTCGCGGATCGGGCAGCCCACACAAGCGGCAAACCAGAATGGCACTGGAAATGGAGCCGCAGAGGTACGCGATGAGGATCATTCCAGGCGCGATTGCACTCATAAGCTGTTCCGTTTTGAAAATTCGTGTTCAACGATGAATCTGTGGATAATACGCACATTTCGCCGGAAGTGGTATCCGGTTAGCCAAAAAGCAGGCAGGACGTGATGGATATTGTATTTATAGAGCAACTTTCGGTAATCACCACTATTGGTGTTTACGACTGGGAACAGACCATCGAACAGAAGTTAGTGTTCGATATCGAAATGGCGTGGGATAACCGTAAAGCGGCGAAAAGTGATGATGTGGCGGATTGCCTCAGTTACGCTGGCATTGCAGAAACGGTGGTCAGCCACGTCGAGGGGGCGCGTTTTGCGCTGGTGGAACGCGTGGCTGAAGAGGTGGCGGAGCTGCTGTTAGCACGCTTCAACTCGCCGTGGGTGCGTATCAAACTCAGCAAGCCAGGCGCAGTGGCGCGGGCGGCGAATGTTGGTGTCATCATTGAGCGTGGCAATAATCTGAAAGAAAATAATTAATTTTACAGCTGTTAAACCAAACGGTTATAACCTGGTCATACTGCAGTAGTTCGGACAAGCGTTACATTTTTATAATTTAGGGGTTTATTGATGAGCGATATGCACTCGCTGCTGATAGCGGCAATATTGGGTGTGGTCGAAGGATTGACAGAATTTCTGCCGGTATCCAGCACGGGCCATATGATTATTGTCGGTCACTTGTTGGGATTTGAGGGCGACACGGCGAAAACCTTTGAAGTCGTGATCCAGTTAGGATCAATTCTGGCGGTAGTAGTGATGTTCTGGCGGCGTCTGTTTGGCCTGATTGGCATTCACTTTGGTCGTCCGCTGCAACACGAAGGAGAAAGCAAAGGCCGTTTAACGCTGATCCACATTCTGCTTGGCATGATCCCAGCGGTAGTATTGGGGCTGTTGTTCCACGACACGATTAAGTCGTTGTTTAATCCAATAAATGTGATGTATGCGCTGGTCGTTGGCGGTCTGTTGCTGATTGCCGCTGAATGCCTGAAGCCGAAAGAGCCGCGTGCGCCGGGTCTCGATGATATGACCTATCGTCAGGCGTTTATGATTGGCTGCTTCCAGTGTCTGGCGCTGTGGCCAGGTTTCTCCCGTTCCGGGGCGACCATTTCAGGTGGGATGCTGATGGGCGTGAGCCGTTACGCTGCTTCCGAGTTCTCGTTCCTGCTGGCGGTGCCGATGATGATGGGCGCAACGGCGCTCGATCTCTACAAAAGCTGGGGCTTCCTGACAACCGGCGATATCCCGATGTTTGCCGTTGGGTTTATCACCGCTTTTGTGGTGGCGCTGATAGCGATTAAAACCTTCCTGCAATTGATTAAGCGCATTTCGTTTATCCCTTTCGCCATTTATCGCTTTATTGTGGCGGCTGCGGTGTATGTCGTGTTCTTTTGATTGAGGAATAGTGTCGGATATGACGCTTGTGCGTCTTATCCGACCTGGCCGGTGTTTGCAATAAATTGAAATTCAAGTGCTTAATCAGGCTTTGGACAACGTTGTTCCTTCCAGCTGGCTACCGCCGCAATCCGCCGTCGGGTCAGCTCCTCGCGAATCTCCACACCTTTAAATCCCGCTTCAACGACGGCTTTTGTCGGCACTGACTGTGCCACTTCCCAGGCTTCGCGCAACCAGCGGCCTTGCGGGTAGTCGGCTGATTCAAAACCGGTTCTGCCGCGCACATCAGCCTCGCTGGTCAGCGCCAGTTGCTCGACACGCTGCGGTTTACGCCAGGCGTCGATGGAATCAAATAGTTTGACGATGGTTTTTGGGTTCAGCATTGGGAAGGTGTGGATGAGATCGTGAAACTCAGCCACCAGTCTGGCTAAATCGCGAATTTCATTTGGCACGCGCAGACGCTGACAGAGTTGTTCCACTAACTTCACACCCGCCGGGCCATGACCATGATGACGCGGCCAAAGTTCTGGTGGCGTCAGTCCTTTACCGAGATCGTGGCATAACGTTGCGAAACGGACATCGACCTGCGGACTCAGCATCGCCGCCATTGAGAGCGTCATTAAGGTATGAATACCCGTGTCGATTTCCGGATGCCACCTGGCAGGGGCCGGAACGCCAAACAGGGCGTCAATTTCCGGGAATAAAACGCGCAGTGCGCCGCAATCGCGCAGTACCTGGAAGAACACCTGGGGATTGCGGGTAGTGAGGGCGCTTTCCGTCTCTTTCCATACCCGTTCAGGCGTCAGGTGTTCCAGTTCACCCGCGTGGGTCATCTCGCGCATCAGCGCCAGAGTTTCATCGGCAATACGAAAACCGAGGTGGGCATAACGCGCAGCAAAACGCGCTACGCGCAACACGCGTAACGGATCTTCGCCAAAAGCGGGGGAAACATGGCGCAACAGACGATTTTGCAGATCGCCCAGACCGTTGTACGGGTCGATAATCTCGCCGTTATCGTCCTGGGCCAGCGCATTAATGGTCAGATCGCGACGCTTAAGATCATCTTCCAGCGTGACATCCGGTGCGGCATAGCAGGTAAAACCGGTGTAACCGGAACCGGATTTCCGTTCGGTACGTGCCAGTGCATACTCTTCATGCGTTTGCGGATGCAGAAACACAGGAAAATCGCGGCCTACCTGCTGGTAGCCCGCGTCGAGCATCTCCTGTGGCGTACTGCCGACCACCACCCAATCTCTGTCTTTGACCGGTAGCCCTAACAATGCATCCCGAACAGCACCACCGACCAGATAAATCTTCACGCCATCATCCCTTCGTCAAATACACAATTCCTAATAATAAGACAGTGCAACGAAGAAGGCGATTTAGTTCATCCAGCGATCTTTGCGTTTGCGGCTTGGGATCAGGTGCGGCAGTACCAGACCGAGCAGCAAGCCAAGCCCCAGCACGCCGCCGCCATACATAAACCATTGCATGATGATGGTGCGCTGTTTGTCATCCAGCTGTACGCTGGCGGCATCGACCTTTTTCTGCGCGACAATCAGCTCGTTTTTCAGTTTCTGATTTTCTTCTTTTAACCCGTTGATCACGCTGTCGCTCTGCGCCACTTTTTGCTGCATTTCTGCGGTGCGCTGATTCCAGGTGTTATCGATATTGGTGAGTTTATCGGTCAGGGTTTTGACCTGATTTTCCAGATCTGGCACACGGGAGCGCAGGCTTGGCTCAGTGCTAAGTTGTTTCAACGGGATCCAGGCGGTACGGCCAGAGCTGTCTTTCACCTGGGCATAATTGGTGTTGGCGTCAGTTTGTAATAAGGTCACTTCCTCGCCGGCGTTAACCGTGCCTACGAGGCGATAATGATCTCCCGGACCGCTACGGACCCAGGTATTCAGTTCATCAGAAACATAGCGCGTTTCTTCAGCGTGTGAGACGGCAGTGGCGCTAAGTGCGAGTAAAGTTAATCCGATCAGGCGTAATTTTGGCATCAGGCTGTCGTTATTGTCATGGAAAGTGGAACGATAGTAGTGGCATCAGTGTCGCTACGCAAAGCATTCGACATCAATCGGAATCCTCTGTGTCAGGTCTTGCCACTGCTTCAAACTTTTACGCCCGTCAAATTGCCCGTTGCATGGCAATTTGGCGCAAAATACTATCTACTGACAAAAAAGATCGCATTAAGTTCGCCGTTCATCGTCACTTATGTGACATAACCGATAAGTAAAGGCTATGGCTCAGGAAATCGAATTAAAGTTTATTGTTAATCACAGTGCCGTTGAGGCGTTGCGTGACCATCTCAATACGCTGGGCGGCGAGCACCATGACCCCGTGCAGTTGCTGAATATTTACTACGAAACGCTGGATAACTGGCTGCGTGGGCACGACATGGGCTTGCGTATTCGTGGCGAAAACGGTCGCTATGAGATGACCATGAAAGTTGCAGGAAGAGTGACAGGCGGCTTACACCAGCGCCCGGAATATAACGTGGCTTTGAGCGAACCGACGCTCGACCTGGCGCAGTTACCGACGGAAGTCTGGCCGAACGGCGAATTGCCTGCCGATCTCGCTTCCCGCGTGCAGCCGCTGTTTAGCACCGATTTTTATCGCGAAAAGTGGCTGGTAGAGGTTGATGGTAGCCAAATTGAAATCGCCCTCGACCAGGGGGAAGTGAAAGCGGGTGAATTTGCTGAACCTATCTGCGAGCTGGAACTGGAACTGCTTAGCGGCGACACGCGCGCGGTGCTGAAACTGGCGAACCAACTGGCGAACCAACTGGTATCGCAAACCGGATTACGCCAGGGCAGCCTGAGCAAAGCGGCGCGTGGCTATCATCTGGCGCAGGGCAATCCGGCGCGTGAAATCAAACCGACCACCATTTTACATGTTGCGGCAAAAGCTGATGTCGAGCAGGGGCTGGAAGCGGCGCTCGAGCTGGCGTTAGCGCAATGGCAGTATCATGAAGAGCTGTGGGTACGCGGCAACGATGCGGCGAAAGAGCAGGTGCTGGCAGCCATTGGCCTGGTCCGTCATACGCTGATGCTGTTCGGTGGCATTGTGCCGCGTAAAGCGAGCACTCACTTACGTGATTTGCTGACCCAATGCGAAGCGACCATCGCTTCAGCGGTTTCTGCCGTGACGGCGGTCTATTCTACCGAAACGGCAATGGCGAAGCTGGCGTTGACCGAATGGCTGGTAAGCAAAGCCTGGCAGCCGTTTTTAGATGCCAAAGCGCAGAGTAAAATGAGCGATTCCTTCAAACGCTTTGCCGATATCCATCTTTCCCGCCATGCCGCTGAACTGAAAAGCGTTTTCTGCCAGCCGTTGGGCGATCGCTACCGTGACCAGTTGCCACGCCTGACGCGTGATATTGACTCAATCCTGTTGCTGGCGGGTTACTACGATCCTGTCGTCGCGCAAGCCTGGCTGGAGAACTGGCAGGGGCTGCGTCACGCTATTGCGACCGGACAACGCATTGAAATTGAACATTTCCGTAATGAGGCAAACAATCAGGAACCGTTCTGGTTGCACAGCGGAAAACGTTAATCAGGCAAGGATAAAATCGCTTATGAAGCCGCTCTCTTCACCGTTACAGCAGTACTGGCAGACCGTTGTTGAGCGGCTGCCAGAGCCTTTAGTCGAGGAATCACTTAGCGCACAGGCGAAGTCAGTACTTACTTTCAGTGATTTTGTGCAGGACAGCGTGATTGCGCATCCAGAGTGGCTGACGGAACTGGAAAGCCAACCGCCGCAGGCCGACGAATGGCAGCATTACTCTGCATGGTGGCAGGAGGCGCTCAGTAATGTGAGTGACGAAGCCGGGTTAATGCGCGAGCTGCGGCTATTCCGGCGGCGCATTATGGTGCGCATCGCCTGGGCGCAAACGCTGGCATTGGTTACTGAAGAGAGCATTTTGCAGCAGCTCAGCCATCTGGCGGAGACGCTGATTGTTGCGGCGCGTGACTGGCTGTATGACGCCTGCTGCCGCGAATGGGGAACGCCGTGCAATGCGCAGGGCGAAGCGCAACCGCTGCTGATTTTAGGCATGGGTAAGCTGGGCGGTGGGGAGCTGAATTTCTCCTCAGATATCGATCTGATTTTTGCCTGGCCGGAACATGGTTGTACCCAGGGCGGACGCCGGGAACTGGATAACGCGCAGTTTTTTACCCGCATGGGGCAGCGGCTGATTAAAGTGCTGGATCAACCAACGCAGGATGGCTTCGTCTATCGCGTGGATATGCGACTGCGTCCGTTTGGCGAAAGTGGCCCGCTGGTGCTGAGCTTTGCGGCACTGGAAGATTATTACCAGGAGCAGGGGCGCGACTGGGAGCGTTACGCGATGGTCAAGGCGCGGATTATGGGCGATAGCGAAGGCGTCTATGCTAACGAGTTGCGTGCGATGCTGCGCCCGTTTGTTTTCCGTCGTTACATCGATTTCAGCGTGATTCAGTCGCTGCGCAACATGAAAGGGATGATTGCCCGTGAAGTGCGTCGGCGCGGTTTGACCGACAACATCAAACTTGGCGCGGGTGGCATTCGTGAAATTGAATTTATCGTCCAGGTATTCCAGCTTATTCGCGGCGGGCGCGAGCCGTCGCTGCAATCGCGCTCTTTACTGCCAACGCTCAGCGCTATTGCCGAGCTGCATCTGCTTTCTGAAAACGATGCTGAACAATTGCGAGTGGCGTATCTGTTCCTGCGGCGTCTGGAAAACCTGCTGCAAAGCATTAACGACGAACAAACCCAGACGCTTCCTTCTGATGAGCTTAACCGTGCGCGGCTGGCGTGGGCGATGGACTTTGCTGACTGGCAGCAACTGACTGGGGCGCTGACCGGACATATGACCAATGTGCGCCGGGTGTTTAATGAATTGATTGGCGACGACGAAAGTGAAACTCAGGAAGAGTCGCTGTCGGAACAGTGGCGTGAGCTGTGGCAGGACGCGTTGCAGGAAGATGACACTACACCAGTGCTGGCGCATCTTAGCGAGGACGATCGCAAACAGGTGCTGACGCTGATTGCCGATTTCCGCAAAGAGCTGGATAAGCGCACCATCGGGCCACGCGGACGTCAGGTGCTCGACCATCTGATGCCACATCTGCTAAGAGATGTCTGTACACGTGAAGACGCTGCTGTCACGCTGTCGCGCATTACGGCCTTGCTGGTGGGGATTGTTACCCGCACCACCTATTTAGAATTGCTTAGTGAATTTCCTGCGGCGCTTAAGCATTTGATTTCTCTGTGTGCCGCATCGCCGATGATTGCCAGCCAGCTGGCGCGTTATCCGTTATTGCTGGATGAACTGCTCGATCCAAACACTCTCTACCAGCCGACGGCGACCGATGCTTACCGTGATGAGTTGCGCCAGTATTTGCTGCGCGTGCCGGAAGATGACGAAGAACAACAGCTTGAGGCGCTGCGTCAGTTCAAACAGGCGCAACTGTTACGCATTGCGGCAGCGGATATCGCCGGTACGCTGCCGGTAATGAAAGTGAGCGATCACTTAACCTGGCTGGCGGAAGCCATGATTGACGCCGTTGTTCAGCAGGCGTGGGTTCAAATGGTGGCCCGCTACGGTAAGCCAAATCACCTCAACGATCGCGAAGGCCGTGGTTTTGCGGTGGTCGGCTACGGCAAGCTGGGCGGCTGGGAGTTAGGCTACAGTTCCGATCTTGACCTTATCTTCCTCCATGATTGCCCAATGGATGCGATGACTGACGGCGAGCGGGAAATCGACGGGCGACAGTTTTATCTGCGTCTGGCGCAACGCATTATGCATCTGTTCAGTACGCGAACCTCTTCCGGCATTTTGTATGAAGTGGATGCTCGACTGCGTCCATCCGGGGCGGCGGGAATGCTGGTGACATCCGCAGAAGCATTTGCTGATTATCAGAAAAACGAGGCCTGGACGTGGGAGCATCAGGCGCTGGTGCGTGCGCGTGTAGTGTACGGCGATCCGCAGCTCACCGCGCACTTTGACGCAGTACGCCGGGAGATTATGACGCTGCCGCGCGAAGGCAAAACCCTGCAAACGGAAGTGCGGGAAATGCGCGAGAAAATGCGCGCTCATCTCGGCAATAAACATCGCGATCGCTTTGATATCAAAGCCGATGAAGGCGGAATTACCGATATCGAATTTATTACCCAATATCTGGTGTTGCGCTACGCTCATGAAAAACCGAAGTTAACGCGCTGGTCAGACAACGTGCGTATTCTGGAGCTGCTGGCGCAAAACGACATTATGGAAGAGCAGGAAGCGATGGTGCTGACCCGTGCTTACACGACGCTGCGCGATGAACTTCATCATCTGGCATTACAGGAATTGCCGGGCCATGTGTCGGAGGATTGCTTCACCGCAGAGCGTGATCTGGTGCGGGCAAGCTGGCAGAAGTGGCTGGTGGAAGAATGAAGTATGGTATTATCGCGCGCAAATTTTGAATCTCTCAGGAGACAGGAATGAAAGTAACGCTGCCAGAGTTTGAACGTGCAGGAGTGATGGTGGTTGGTGATGTGATGCTGGATCGTTACTGGTACGGTCCCACCAGCCGTATCTCGCCGGAAGCGCCGGTGCCCGTGGTTAAAGTGAATACCATCGAAGAACGTCCGGGCGGCGCGGCTAACGTGGCGATGAATATCGCTTCTCTCGGTGCTAATGCACGCCTGGTCGGGTTGACGGGCATTGACGATGCGGCGCGCGCGCTGAGTAAATCTCTGGCCGACGTCAACGTCAAATGCGACTTCGTTTCTGTACCGACGCATCCGACCATCACCAAATTACGGGTACTTTCCCGCAACCAACAGCTGATCCGTCTGGATTTTGAAGAAGGTTTCGAAGGGGTTGATCCGCAGCCGCTGCACGAGCGGATTAATCAGGCGCTGAGTTCGATTGGCGCGCTGGTGCTCTCTGACTACGCCAAAGGTGCGCTGGCAAGCGTGCAGCAGATGATCCAACTGGCGCGTAAAGCGGGCGTTCCGGTGCTGATTGATCCAAAAGGTACCGATTTTGAGCGCTACCGCGGCGCTACGCTGTTAACGCCGAATCTCTCGGAATTTGAAGCTGTTGTCGGTAAATGTAAGACCGAAGAAGAGATTGTTGAGCGCGGCATGAAACTGATTGCCGATTACGAACTCTCGGCTCTGTTAGTGACCCGTTCCGAACAGGGTATGTCGCTGCTGCAACCGGGTAAAGCGCCGCTGCATATGCCAACCCAGGCGCAGGAAGTGTATGACGTTACCGGTGCGGGCGACACGGTGATTGGCGTCCTGGCGGCAACGCTGGCAGCGGGTAATTCGCTGGAAGAAGCCTGTTTCTTTGCCAATGCGGCGGCTGGTGTGGTGGTCGGCAAACTGGGGACATCCACGGTTTCGCCGATCGAGCTGGAAAACGCAGTACGTGGACGTGCAGATACCGGCTTTGGCGTGATGACCGAAGAGGAACTGAAGCTTGCTGTAGCGGCAGCGCGTAAACGCGGTGAAAAAGTGGTGATGACCAATGGCGTCTTTGACATCCTGCACGCCGGACACGTCTCTTATCTGGCAAATGCCCGTAAACTGGGTGACCGTTTGATTGTCGCCGTCAACAGCGATGCCTCCACCAAACGGCTGAAAGGGGATTCCCGCCCCGTTAACCCGCTCGAACAGCGTATGATTGTGCTGGGCGCACTGGAAGCGGTCGACTGGGTGGTGTCGTTTGAAGAAGACACGCCGCAGCGCTTGATCGCCGGGATCCTGCCAGACCTGCTGGTGAAAGGCGGCGATTATAAACCAGAAGAGATTGCCGGGAGTAAAGAAGTCTGGGCCAATGGTGGCGAAGTGCTGGTGCTCAACTTTGAAGACGGTTGCTCGACCACTAACATTATCAAGAAGATCCAACAGGATAAAAAAGGCTAACCGGAAAGCGCTTCACAGTTCTCGCGTTGTGCCGGATAGACCTATTGACGCTGTTGTTTTTTCAACCTAAAGTAAAGGAACAAGGGTAAGGGAGGATTTCTCCCCCCTCTGATGAGTTGTTAGTAAGTCGGGAAACTTAACAGTAACAACACAACCAGTATGATGACGAACTTCATCATAACCCTTTCCTTCTATAAGGCCCCTTCCTCGGGAGGGGCTTTCCCGTTTCAGCCCCTTGCTGACTCCCCGATTGTTGATGAGCGCCGGACTCCGCGCAACGCTTTCCCAGAGGCAGTTTTGCCTTCCCCGAGCAGTCACGCAAAACGCTGCAACAGCCTGATCATTTGCACCTTTTTGCGGAACGCAGATATAAAAAATCCCCGGCTTTTTGGGCCAGGGATTATTCATAGAAGAGGGTTTACTCTGTTTTTTCTTCGACGGGAGTTGTTGAGGTTAAGGGGGAAGTCAATGCCGCCAGTGAGCCGCCTGAAACGCCAATTTCATTGAGCAAGGAGTCAATCAGTGGTGCCTGTGTGCGGTAAGAGAGTGCGGCTGATAATGCTTGTTCCGCCAGGTTTCCGCCCCCCACATTACCCGTGTTTGCATCCCCCGCAATACCACCACGATTCAGACCATCGACCTGAATAATCTTGATACCGTCAATGGACTTCATTGGTTCCACGGATTTCTCAATTACCGCAGGTAGCGCCTGCAACAAGGCCAGTTTGAATTTAAGGCTGGTTTGTTCGTCAGAAAGTACGTTGATAGCATCGTTCAGCGCACGTTGTGCTTCTGCTTCCGCCAGGCCTTTTTTACGCGTAGCTTCGGCTAACTCAACGATCGCCGCCGCCTGCATCTCTGCGGCTTCTTTTTCTGCTTTCGCCCGCACGGTCAGTTCAACCGCTTTGGTTTCTGCATCCTGTGCTGCGGCAATCAGCGCCACCTGCTTGGCACGATCGGCTTCTGCGGTCTGGCGAGTGGTTTCAACGTTTTGTTGGGCGCTTACTGCTTCTGCGAGTGCAAGGTTAGCACGCGCTTCTGCCTGGGACTGTTGTTCCGATTTGGCGGCAATAGCGATCGATTTCGTCTGGTTAGCGATTTCGGTGACCTGCTGCTGTTCGATTTCTTTAATGCGAACTTCACGTTCAGCTTCAACTTTTCTGGAACGGACGGCCTGTTCGCGGTCGATTTCTGTTTCCTGAATCTGTCGTTCAGCCAGAATTCGCGTCTGCTCTGCTTCACGACGACGTTCAGCTTCAAAAGCCGCAATTTTCGCATTCTGCTCAGCGGTACGGGTTTTAACCTGCTGCTCCTGCTCAAGCGTCATAAACGCTTCTTGCTGTTCAATCTCCAGCTTGCGCGAAAGCGCATCACGGTTTTTCTCACGCACCGCAACTTCTACATCCTGTTCAACTTCGTTACGTTCGCGACGACGGCGCTCCGTCTCCTGCGTCAGCTTGGTTAAACCTTCGGCGTCAAAGGCGTTGTTAGGATTGAAATGTTCTTTCGACGTCTGGTTAAAGTTGGTAAGTGAAACGCTTTCCAGTTCCAGGCCGTTTTTTGACAGATCTTCAGCAACGGTATTTTGTACGCCCTGCACGAAGTTCTCGCGGGTATCCTGTAACTCATGCATGGTCATTTGCGCAGCTGTTGCACGGAGGGCATCGACAAATTTATCTTCAACCAGCATACGTAAGTCTTCAGGCGACAGGGTGCGTTGCCCCAGCGTCTGGGCGGCGGTGGCAATACCTTCCACTGACGGTTTTACCCGCACAAAGAAAGCGACAACGACATCGACGCGCATACGATCTTTCGTAATCAGGCTATCAATGGTTGAGCGGCTGACTTCCAGCTTCAGAGTATTCATATTGATGGGGATTATTTCATGAAAGATCGGCATCACGATTGCGCCACCGCTCATTACCACTTTTTGCCCACCTAAACCAGTACGAACAAAAGCTTGCTCTGCCGAAGCGCGACGATAGAGCCTGGCGAAAATAATTCCAATAATAAACAGAATGCATACGGCAATAATCGCGGTAAACATCCAGGAGGGCACAGAATTAACAATATCATCCATTATTAAATTTCCTTTTGATTAATAAATTACAATATTTGGGGCCAGGGATTGTTTTCCGCCAAATATCGAGTTGCAGAAAGTCGGCAAATAATTAACACTTTGTCTCCTTTAGTGAAAATTTTTCCTTCTTCAGGCTCCAGTAGTAAATAATGTATTTGGCCAAATTGATCGGTGAGTTTTCCTTCGCAGGGATTACCTGAAGTGGCTTGATGACCGGTAATTAACGCCATGCTACCAATATATTCTTCTTCTGTAATAGCTGAACTATGGTCGCGTGGAATCCAGGGCGCAACTATTTTACCGGTATAATGCACCGCAATAATCGTAAACAGTAAACTGACAGGAACCACGAACAGGTTCGACAGTGGTGATTGCCAGACCATGATGCAGGCATGCTGCAACAGGATGCCAATAAGACCAAAAAAACCAGCCAGTAAGCAGAGAACGACGAGAGCTGGCAATCTTCCAATATTGAGATAATGAAGTGCCTGGCTAATATGACCTGTGGTTATAGAATCATAATGGTCAAGATGTGCATCAAGAGCACCGGAGAGCATGTGACCGCAGATAAGCGCAAAAATTTCTAACAGGCCGATCAACAGTACAAAGGAAATAGCGAAAAGATAAGGGGTGTTATAGTCGGCGAATAAAATCATATATCACTCCAATGTCCATTTAGTGACGCAATATTTACTTTGTAATAGTTTCCTTGCTTACATTTATCTGTGTTAATAATAACACAGGTTAGAGAAGTTCTGGAAGAGAAAGTCTTTTAATATGGTTTTTTATTTTTCACTAAAAAGTGTGATCGGGGACAATATATTTACGCACGTTATGTTTAAAGGCACTACACTGATTGGGGAATACTGAAATCAGAAAAAGCATATGGCCTTAAAAGGTATGCGATAACCGGAGGATGTGCTTATGGATCATAGTCTTAATTCTTTAAATAATTTCGATTTCCTGGCGCGTAGTTTTGCCAGAATGCACGCAGAAGGTCGCCCGGTCGATATTCTGGCCGTTACTGGTAACATGGATGAAGAACATAGAACCTGGTTTTGCGCACGTTATGCCTGGTATTGTCAACAGATGATGCAGGCAAGAGAGCTGGAGTTAGAGCACTGATATAACGGGCCTGATGGCCCGTTTTAGTGTTTGTATTAGATACTAGTTATAGGTGATTTTCAGGATTACGTCTTTACTAAACGGTCCCTCAACAACCGTTTCTGCCGGGTTCGCACTCAGTTCTGCCCTGAATGGTGCGGTGACCGAAGGCGCACTAGACGATGAAAAAGAAGCAAATTGTGAGAAGCGGTTAAATTCCGTTGCTGTTCCATCGTTATGAAATATCTTCAATAGCAGACCATTACCTATATCCAGATGGCTATAATCACTCAAAATATCCGTAGTGAAAAAACTCCCTAAAATATTAAACTGCTCAGTACAGGCCGCACCCGGATCTTTGGTCATGACTACGCTAAACGTCTCACTCACGCTGGTATTTTTAATTGTTCGGGAATTTATTTTACCAAAGTCGACAACGCCATCAGCTGGTTCCAGATCAACATTAACAAAGCAGTCAAGGACATGAATGTTATTTAATCCGCGAATCCTGAAGGTCAGATTTTTATCTACTTCTATAGCACCTGCTCCGCTCATACCTTTAAATTCAAGTGTTATATATTCGTCAGGTAATACAAGTTTTTTATTTACTTTATTGGCATTTTTAGCTAGCTTAATATATAGCTGCACTCGTACTGGAAAAGTTACTGATAATTGCGGTTCAGGACCGCCACTACAGACTGCGGGCTTTTTGTAGCCATTCCCGAAGGTTCCGGCTCCTTTTATATCAATACATACAGGTGCTGCAATAGGTAGTGGAGATGTAGAATCATAATCAACCCCATTATAAGTTACACCGAAAGTATAAGAGTTTTGATTATAAAAGTCTTGACCTGATGCTAACAACATCATTATATTTGCCCATGCAGATGGGGATTCTTCTCCTGGAGATGGGCCTGGTAGTGCATTATTACAGAAAACATTCATAAAATATTCACTGCTTTGCCAGATTTTATCACCTTTTTTACCATCGCTGGGGATAGAGATTCTTGGTACGTAACCAATGACAACGGTATTTCCACCTTCATGTTCAGCATAGCAGTCCATTGCCCATGCAGGTAATGAACTAAAACCCATAAAAAAAGTAATAACAATTAACAAGTAGCGCATATTATTGATCTCGGTTGGCTACAGAAATATTACAAATGTTATTTACTACAGGGCAGTTTATTTCATAAAAACTTAATCCACCAAAGTCATTGATATAACCCACCTGAAAAGTTGACGGAACATTTTTAAACTGCGTATTTGCATAGCTAAAAGGGGTTACCATTAAGCTTTGCGTTTGTGGTAACATCGTTACCCCATTTGTTCCGATATAACCCAGCGTAACGTGATAAGGCATCTTATTGTTAAAGCGGATCGAACCGTCATTTCTACGAATGATTTCAACTTTTTCGTAAGTCATTACCCCATCGTCTTCTAATTCAATGGCTTTTGGCCGCCAGAATAGTTTCAATGCGTGCTGCATAGTGACTTGCATCACATTTTTTTTATCTGTTTTGGGCGGTATTTCTCGCACGTTAAAATAGAAGAGCGTTTCTCTGTCTTTAGGAAGTTGAGCAATTTTTTCCTGAGTTATCATTCTTATTTGAATTTGCTCACTGGGATTTAAACGCACCATTGGAGGAACAGTGACAATAAAGTCACGCGATTTATTGCCTTTCGTATCTTCTATCCATGTTTGGGCCAGATAGGGCAGGTTTTTACTTTGATTAGTAAGTTTTAATGCTTCGCCTTTATCTGACTCATTCATTATGATACGGGTACGATCCGGGATGATGGCACCCCAGGCAATGCTGCTCATACAGGAGAGTAATACTCCTGCTGCAATGATATTCTTTGTATTTAAGTAGCGCATTAGTTTCATCCTGAATTAATTTTGGCTAATACACGGTAAAATAGCCGTTCCGGTGGTTAAGTTGCTGCTATTGGGTGGTTGAATAAAACAAGATTTGTCACCCCAGCGTAAAGCAAGTTTGTTATCATCCTGAATGCCGTTGAGGTATACAAAGCCGCCATCAGCAACCAGTCCTAATTCTTTGTGGCTGGTTTCATCTTTTACGCTAATCCCCAGTGGTGGATGACTACCATCTGCCAGGCGAATAACCCCTATGATTTGGTAGCCCTTGCGGGTATCAAGTTTGGCGTAGCCAATAGCACCCTCGGTTAAGGTGGTGGTGATAACCGAGTTTTCGATATCCACATTTTCTGGCAGATTTCGGGTATCAACACTTAATGATGTTGTTATGTAACTGCTGACTGATGGAATAACTCCGATGCCATACCGATTAGTTACCGCGCGTTTATTGTTCAACGGAATATCTTCAGTGCCGTCTGCGTCGATCATAAAACGCGAGTCAGCACTACCGCTATAGTCGTGGAAAGCGGCACCGTGGCGAGTCGCAGTGAATGAACCATTCCAACTGGCATTCAGAGAATAATAACTGTCTCGCTGTGATGTACCGGAGAGGTAGAGTCGACCGTTCTCGGTATTATGCTGATAACTGGCGCGTAGTGACGCTTTCATATCTTTGAATTCATCATTGTCGCCTGAAGCAGAAACGCTCCAGGAATTATTTCGATCGGAAGAGTCATACCACGAAGCAGTATGCGAAATCTCATTATCCTGATTTCGTTGCATACCATAGCTCAATGTTCTACTAGTTCCCCAGGGAATCGAAATATTTAGGTACAGTTGATCCTGGTTGTCTTCTTCCCAGTTTATTCGGCTAAATGTTAGAGAAGTGGAGACGTTTTTTAATGGCCCGATATCAAAATCGCGGCTAAGTGATAATGAATAATTCACATTACTGCTGGCGTCCCAGTAAGTATTACGAGCCAAACTTACGTATGTATTTAACCTTAATGATTCAAGATACTGGTTAAACGTGACAATATAACTCTCTTTTTCATTCTGATAATTCGTGTAATGGTTAGTGTCATTGATATATTCATTCATTGTCACAAAGTTTTTATCAGAGAAACGGTAACCAGCGAAAGTGAGCTGGCTACCGGTAGATTCAAAACGTTTTGAATAGTTAGCGCGGTAGCTATAACCCGTTTCTTTATCCTGATTATGCAACTGAGCATCAGATCGTGTGACATCAAAAGATAATGAACCTAATGAGTTAAGGTTAAAACCAACGCCGGCAGCCAGAGATTGATAATCACGGTTTGTTAAAACTGAACCACCATACAGGGATACATTGTTCAGCCACCCCCATGAGAATTCACCAGTCCAGAAGAAGGGTTGTTGTAAGGAATCACCACCAACGCTGGTCGGTTTACCCATAGCAGTGGTGTAGCGAATCTGCCCTTTACGCGTCAGATAAGGAATACTATTAGATGCAACTTGCCATTGCGTAACGCGTCCGTCCTCTTCTTCAACCTTGACGTCAAGTTGCCCCTGTAATGTATTGAATAAATTGGTAATAGCAAATGGGCCTGGAGGAACATTTTCTTGATAAATAATACGGTTGTTCTGTGAGACAGTGACCTTTGCATTCGTTTGTGCGACACCCGTGATTTGCGGTGCGTAACCACGTAGGTCTGGCGGTAACATATTCTCATCGCTTTTCAACGAAATGCCAGAAAAATGGAAAGAGTCGAAAATAGAGGATTCAGTATCGTATTGACCTATAGTTAGTTTTGCATTCATTGCTGGGATTGGGCGAAACAAATAAATACGCGGAAAATCCAGGTTGGTCGCCTGGCTTTTGCCATTGTTAAATGACTGATCGTACTGGTAATCAGTACGCAGGCGCCAGGCCCCAAGATTAACCCCAGCCTGCCCATAGGAACTTATATTTTGCGAATTATCGCCCTGATGTGGTGCATAATGAGAGGCATATAAATTGTAGTCAAGAAATGCCCCAGCAATACCATGATTCCAAAGTTCAGGAGGCGTCCAGTTTGCATCTTTGTATTTTAACCATGCCTGAGGTGCAGATATGGATAATTGCATTTTCCCTTTATCGAGATAAGTTGTAATTTGTTTTTCTTTTTCGATAGGGTAACAACCATCGATCAGGTTTTGCTGAGTTTTTTCAATAAATTCATCAGTAAATCCTAATAATGTTAATTGCTCTGGTGTCACGCAAACTGCAGTTTGGTTATCAATTAATACCCATTGGAGGTCAAGGTGGATTGGCGTCCTCTTATTATTAATCAGAGTGCTTAGTGAATATTTGCCGACGGGTAATTGGCCATCAGTTTCAAATTGGGAAAGGTTAACGTTTTCACGATCTTCGGCTTCGATTAAATCTTTGTTGAATTCAACGGCATAAGCTGACGCACAACCAATGATGATAACGGATAATGAACAATAAATATTTTTAATCAATTCGCTTATTGTGGTTAATTTTAATTTTTTATACATCTGATCCACTTATCATTAATCCGTTAATGATGTGGCCGGGCGAACCCGGCCAAATGCGATTACTCGTAAGCAATCTTGTAGTCAGCCTGAGCGTAAACGTTGCCCGGGGTGGCATCTTTGCTTGGGGATTCCATACGAGCTTTGAAATTCAGTTCCTGATAGCTGTTGGTATTGTTGAACGTAATTACTACCGGAGTACCTAAAGTTACTTCGCCGCTCTGGCTGTCCAGAATACGTACGCCAACGCCAGTGGCGCCGCCGATTTCAGTTTCTTTGGTATTTTTCAGAAGATCAGACTGACCCGTCATGGTATTTGCTGTAGTGAAAGTAACCTTCGCTTTTGAATAAGTAGTTCCACCCTGACTCAGCATGCAGTCCTGCAGGTGAATAGTGAAAGGTTCAGCCAAAGATTTCTGATCGCTTTTCAGTACGGTATCTGCTACTTCACCCAGATTTACAGTTAAATCTTCGTCACCTGGTTTAATAGAACATGGAGCAGAGATAACTTCACCTTTAAATTTAACAATACCGTGACCTTCATCAGCAAACACGTTATTGGAAAGAATCATTGCTACGCCAGCAACAAGAAGTGACTTTTTAAAAGCGGACATAATATTCCTTTATATAAAGATAAGTAGAAAAGAGAATGATTAGTAACTGTTATTTAAGGACTGCTAATCATTGAAATATGATATTTTATTTTGTGTTTTTTATAAAATTAGTTTATCTAAATATCGATTAAGTAAAACTTAAAAAATACATTGCAATTATACTTTCAATTGTACTCATTCATTTTTGTGATGGTTTTCTGAATGGGATTACGCGATAAGGTAATAGAAAGCACTATAAATTAGAGGATTAATTCATAATTTACAGTGCATTAAAGACGAATGTTTACAGCGTTGGGGGGAGAGTCTCTGGATCTGGCTGCTTTTTGATCTCAGTACTGCGATTTTCCAGTTCGCTGATTCTTTGTTCAAGCAGCGCCAGTTTTTCACGAGTCCGTAACAGGACTTGCGTTTGGACGTCGAACTCTTCACGGCTTACAAGGTCGAGGCGCGTCAGCTGCGCTTGTAGGGTTTGGCGGATTTTTTTCTCCACATCTTCCCCGAACTCCCTGATTCCTTTAGGCATTGATTCGTGAACCTGGCGAGCGATTTGCTCAATTTTTTTCGGGTCAATCATTGTAGTTTCCCTGTACTGATAGGTGTTGAGTGCCATTGTAGTGCGATAAGGGTAAGTCATAAACCAGAATTATGTGAAGCTATGCGTTGCTGCCGCTAATCATTAGCGTTATAGTGAATCCGCTTATTCTCAGGGCGGGGCGAAATTCCCCACCGGCGGTAAATCAACTCAGTTGAAAGCCCGCGAGCGCTTTGGGTGCGAACTCAAAGGACAGCAGATCCGGTGTAATTCCGGGGCCGACGGTTAGAGTCCGGATGGGAGAGAGTAACGATTCTGTCGGGCATGGACCCGCTCACGTTATTTTGGCTATATGCCGCCACTCCTAAGACTGCCCTGATTCTGGTAACCATAATTTTAGTGAGGTTTTTTTACCATGAATCAGACGCTACTTTCCTCTTTTGGTACGCCTTTCGAACGTGTTGAAAATGCACTGGCTGCGCTGCGTGAAGGACGCGGTGTAATGGTGCTTGATGATGAAGACCGTGAAAACGAAGGTGATATGATCTTCCCGGCAGAAACCATGACTGTTGAGCAGATGGCGCTGACCATTCGCCACGGTAGCGGTATTGTTTGCCTGTGCATTACTGAAGATCGCCGTAAACAACTCGATCTGCCAATGATGGTAGAAAATAACACCAGCGCCTATGGCACCGGTTTTACCGTGACCATTGAAGCAGCTGAAGGTGTGACTACCGGTGTTTCTGCCGCTGACCGTATTACGACCGTTCGCGCAGCGATTGCCGATGGCGCAAAACCGTCAGATCTGAATCGTCCTGGCCACGTTTTCCCACTTCGCGCTCAGGCAGGTGGTGTACTGACGCGTGGCGGTCATACTGAAGCAACTATTGATCTGATGACGCTGGCAGGCTTTAAACCGGCTGGTGTACTGTGTGAGCTGACTAATGACGATGGCACGATGGCGCGTGCACCAGAGTGTATTGAGTTTGCCAATAAACACAATATGGCGCTCGTGACTATTGAAGACCTGGTGGCATACCGTCAGGCACATGAGCGTAAAGCCAGCTGAAAACCGCTGCTTAATTTACTGCCTTAATCAAGAAACCGAAGTTGTAGCAGGCTTCGGTTTTTATTTTTCCCTGCTATGCAAGATGTTAATTCCGCTTCTCTTTCTATGAGAAAATTTCATTAATATCAGGCATTCTTTTTCATTATGATCAAAATCATATAATTGTTCCGTTATTATGCGACCATATGAATATATCCGAAAAAGGATATGTGAAATTTATACGCTAAATGTTTAGTATTGTTAAATATTAAGGGTAAAAGGATGTTTATCGCCTGGTACTGGATTGTATTGATTGCTCTGGTTGTGGTGGGTTATTTCCTGCATTTGAAACGTTATTGTCGGGCGTTTCGCCAGGACAGAGACGCACTGCTTGAAGCGCGGAACAAATACTTAAACAGTACGAGAGAAGAGACAGCCGAAAAGGTAGAATAAGGCTTTCGTGAAGCTGGCAGAAGTTGTCCATGCGCTGGACAACTTCTGATGTTGTTTTTAACCAATTCCCGCCGTTTGTAGCAGCACTAAACTGAATCCCATCACTGACATTCCACATAGTACGCCATAGCTGGGGTTATTATTAGGGTCAATCTCTTTGGCGAGCGGCATTAATTCATCAACCGAGAGCGCCACCATAATTCCTGCAACCGCCGCCATGATTGCCGCCATGACCACCGGGGAAATCATGCTACCGAGGATTAACCACGCCAGCACACCACCAAGAATTTCTGCTAGTCCAGAAATTCCCGCCCACAGAATCGCGGTGCGTTTAGACCCCGTTGCCGCATAAACCGGGCCTGCCACTGCCAGACCTTCAGGGATATTGTGCAACGCGACGGCCAGTGCGATGCCAAATCCCAGCTCCAGGTTGCTGCTCGCCGTGACAAAGGTGGCAATCCCTTCCGGGAAGTTATGCAGACTGATGCCGAGAGTGAGCAGAATGGCTGTGCGCTTGATCGATTTTGGCAACGGCTGCACCGATTTTTGCATTAAATCCTGCGGATGAGCATGTGGCAACATGCGGTCCAGGCCAAAATAGCCAAGCAGACCGAAGATAAACATTCCATAACCCAACACAGGCGACATTCCTTCAGCTGCTAGTGCGGCAGGAAGCATTTCCATTAATGAGATGAGCAACATGATCCCCGCCGCAAAACCTAGCGAAAACGCCAGTAAGCGGTTCGAGGGTTTTTGCCCGAGAACGCCGAGAAACGCGCCAATAAACGTGGCTGCCCCCGCCAGTATGGTCAGAATGAGAGGTACTGACATCGACAACTCCTTATAAATCTTCACCTTCAGGCAGATCGTCAAAATAACTGATGATCATCATCATTGTTATCCGGGTTCTTACTCCGCCGAACAAGCGTATTGTGAGGATATCAAAATGACACCTTTAGTTAAGGATATCATCATGTCTTCAACACGTATGCCAGCATTGTTTTTAGGTCACGGTAGTCCGATGAACGTGCTGGAAGATAATTTGTATACCCGCAGCTGGCAGAAGTTGGGGATGACATTGCCACGCCCGCAAGCGATTGTGGTGGTTTCGGCTCACTGGTTTACCCGTGGAACAGGAGTGACCGCGATGGAGACGCCGCCCACGATTCATGACTTTGGTGGCTTCCCGCAGGCGCTGTACGATACGCATTATCCTGCTCCGGGTTCGCCTGCGCTGGCACAGCGTCTGGTTGAGCTGTTAGCGCCGATCCCGGTGACGCTGGATAAAGAAGCCTGGGGCTTTGACCACGGCTCGTGGGGCGTGCTGATTAAGATGTATCCTGACGCTGATATCCCGATGGTGCAGTTGAGTATCGACAGTAGCAAACCTGCCGCCTGGCATTTCGAAATGGGGCGCAAACTGGCAGCGCTGCGAGATGAAGGAATAATGTTGGTCGCCAGCGGTAACGTGGTGCATAACCTGCGCACAGTGAAGTGGCACGGTGATAGTTCACCGTATCCGTGGGCGACGTCGTTTAATGAGTATGTGAAAGCGAATCTGACGTGGCAAGGGCCAGTGGAACAACATCCTCTGGTGAATTACCTCGACCATGAAGGTGGCACGTTATCGAACCCAACGCCAGAGCATTATTTGCCGTTGTTGTATGTGTTAGGTGCGTGGGATGGGCAGGAGCCAATTACCATTCCGGTTGAGGGTATAGAAATGGGCAGCCTGAGTATGCTGTCGGTGCAGATAGGCTAACAATTACCGGATGGCGAGTGCCATCCGGTATCGTGGCTTATTCAACAAAAATATGTGGATAAAACCGAGACATATCCTGGGTGATCAATGCACGGTCTTCACGAATGCCAATTCCGGCGGGTTGATCGTTCACCAGCCAGCTACCAATCAGCATATAGCTGTCGCCGAATTTCGGTAACGGGTGGAATTGCTGAACAATCATCCCTTCTTCGCCATACGGACCTTCCGCTGCTTCAATGGTTTTGCCGTTCTCAATGATCGACACGTTTGCGCCTTCACGGGAGAAGATCGGTTTAACCACATATTTTTCCATTTGCGGATGATCATCTTCCGCAAAATAAGCGGGCAGCAGGTTCGGGTGATTCGGGAACATCTCCCACAGTAGCGGTAGAAGTGCCTTGTTGGAGATAATGCTCTTCCACGCCGGTTCCAGCCAGCGTACGCCTGCATCCTCCAGCTTGGTTGAGAACATCTCACGCAACATAAATTCCCACGGATACAGTTTGAACAGGTTGGAAATTACCTGATCCTGTAAATCCGTGAACTGACCTTTTTCACCTAACCCGATATCATCGATGTAGAGGAACTCAGTAGCAATTTCAGCTTCCGTTGCGCAGTCCTGCAAATACTGAATGGTTCCGCGATCTTCCACCGTGTCGCGACAGCAGGTGAGATGCAGCAACTGGAAGCCATACTGTTCACGCAGCTCAACGAAGCGATCGATCAGTTTTTCTTGCAGACTGTTAAACTGGTCGCTGCCCTCCGGCAAGTTACCGGCGTTAAGCTGATCTTCCAGCCAGATCCACTGAAAGAACGCCGCCTCGTATAGTGACGTTGGCGTATCGGCGTTATTTTCCAGAAGTTTAGGTTCACCAGTGCCATCCCACGCCAGATCAAGACGCGAATAAAGCGATGGCTGGTGCGTCAGCCATGACTGGCGCACAAAACTCCAGGTGTGTTTTGGAATGCGGAATTTGGTCATCAGCTCATCGCTGGCGATCACTTTTTCCACCACTTTCAGGCACATCTGGTGCAGTTCGGCGGTGACTTCTTCCAGCTTTTCAACCTGGGCGAGGGTCAACTTGTAGTAAGCATCTTCACACCAGTACGGCTCGCCGTACATGGTGTGAAAATTGAAACCGTATTCGTGGGCTTTCTCACGCCAGTCCGGGCGCTCGGTAATACTGACTCTTTCCATCGGTATCAGCCACCCATTGAACGAGAAGAGGTACCGGTTGCACTACGCTGCATAGTGCTTTGTTTGGCAACAGATTCACCAAAACCGCCACGGGTAACGGTAGTGGTGGTCGCCGGTTTTGGTGCCATTGCCGTCTTCGGTACGGTCATGGTGCGGCCTGGCTGGGCTGCGCCATAGTTTTTACCCGTCGCGTCGGTATATTTACCGTAAGCCGGACTGGCTGGGTTTTTCGAGGAGAACAGCGGCTGCTGTGCAAATCCCGCGCCGCCGCCCATCAGACGCCCCATCATGTAACCGGCCATCAGCGGCATCCAGAAACTCCCGCTGGATTGCTGGGCCTGCGCCTGGTTTTCTGGTGCCATGCCAGCCTGGGCTGGTGCCTGCTGGCACTGACCTTCACCAAATTCAGCAACACAGTCTTCACGGGTGGCGTATTTCGGCGCAGTACGTTCGGCTTCTTTCAGCGCATTGTTGTACGCGGTGGTACATTCGGCGCTTTTGCCTGGGTTTGCAGCTGAACAGTCGTCAGCATTTTGATAGAGAGACACTGTTTCATCACTCTTTTCACAGCCAGCCAGCATAAAAACAGTGGCAACCGCGAGAGCGACTGGTGTCAGATGGCGTGCGCTCCAGTTTTTGCGGAACGATGCGTGGCGTATGGATTTTGTCCGTTTCATTTTTGTCTTCCGGGACCAGTGGTAAATACCCATCAGAATAGAGGATGGCTGGTCGAAATTGAAGCGAGAAGGGGGAAGAATGCGGCAGATAACCCGTATCTTTACGTTGCCTTACGTTCAGACGGGGCCGAAGCCCCGTCGTCGTCATCAGTTACGGAAAGGGTTATGACCGTTACTGGTGGTAGTGCGTGCGGATGTTTGCTGAACGACTGGTGCCGGGCTATCAGGCGCATAACCATCAGCAATAGCATTCTGTTCCGGCGTTTGCGGTGCAACGTTTTCCGGATTAGTGGAAACCGGTTTGCTCAGCGCATTGTTCAGTGCCAGCAGATCCTGCTCGTTCAACGTACCCAGAGCTGACTTAATATTCAGCTGATTAATCAGGTAGTTATAACGCGCATTCGCCAGCTCTTGCTTGGCGTTGTACAACGTGGTGGTCGCATCCAACACATCAACAATGGTACGCGTACCGACCGAGTAGCCCGCTTCCATCGCGTCTAATGAGCTTTGAGCGGAAACTACGGCTTGTTTGTAGGCGTTAATGCTACTGATAGATGCATTAATGTTGTTGAAGGAGGAACGCACGGTCTGCACGACGCTACGATGGGCACTTTCCAGTTGCTCGCTGGCACCGACAAAGTTGTACTGTGCCTGTTTCACCTGCGAGTTAACCATTCCGCCCTGATAAATCGGCAGCGAGAAGCTCAGGCCAACTTTGTTCTGGCCCATATTGCTATCGTCATACTGGGTACCAGCGGCACCACGGGTTTTCGAACCGCTATAAGAGGTGTCAGAAATCCCGGTAGAAGCCGTTAAATCCAGAGTCGGTAAGTGACCATCCTGCGCCTGGCGAATTTGCTCGCGCGCCAGGTCCTGGCTCAAGCGTGCCTGTAACAGCGACAGGTTGCGTTTTTCGGCTTCTTTCAGCAGCGCGTTAACCGGCTGTGGTTTGTCGGTTTTAAAGTTTTCGACATTCAGCGCAGCCAGTTCCGGATAGTAGTTACCGGTGATCTGGCGCAGCTGCTCTACCGCGTTATCAAGGTTATTACGTGCGGTCACTTCGTTCGCCAGCACGGTATCGTACTGTGCGCGGGCGTTCTGCACGTCGGTGATCGCTACCAGGCCCACGTTAAAACGTTGGGTGGTTTGATCTAATTGACGGTAGATCGCTTCTTTTTGTGCCTGTGTATAGGAAAGAACGTCAATAGCATTCAACACGTTGAAATAAGCGGTCGCGGTGTTGAGGATCAAGGTTTGCTGATCGGTCTGATACGTGACGTCCTGAATCCCTGCTGCTTTTTCCTGCAGCGTTAACGCACGCCATTTCGACATATCAAAAATGGATTGAGTTAACTGCAAGGACGCACTGGTCGCGTTAGAGTTGATGCCGTTCGCGTCGCGGTAGCCGTTGCTATAGGTGTAATCTGCACCTAAACCTAGCTGTGGCAGTAATGGACTGCGCGCTTCATTAATTTTTTCAAAGGCAGCATCACGATCGGCGGCAGACTTACGCAATTCCGGGTTACTAAGGCGTGCTTGCTGATAAACTTGCATCAGGTTCTCGGCCTGGCTCAACGAACTGAACCCAGAAAGGCTCAGGCCGATAAGAATGGGGAGCAATTTCTTCATTTGCATTCCTTGTGGTGAAGCAGTATTTAGCGCGATCAAACTGTAAAATTATTGCGGATTCTAGCAGAAGCCGCTACCGCAAAAGGTTGGCGTTACGTGCCATAGGGCGTTAATGTGCCTCAATTTAACACATGACTGCTCAAACGGCAGTCAAACGTCGCTGAAATTCACATTTAATTCACTATTAGTGCCAGGACATTAACAATGCTTAAGCCAGACAACCTGCCCGTTACATTTGGCAAAAACGATGTAGAAATTATTGCACGAGAAACACTTTATCGCGGCTTTTTTTCATTAGATCTTTATAGATTTCGTCATCGTCTATTCAACGGGCAAATGAGTCATGAGGTGCGGCGGGAAATTTTTGAGCGCGGTCACGCCGCAGTCTTGCTACCCTTTGACCCAGTGCGTGATGAAGTTGTGCTGATTGAGCAGATTCGGATTGCCGCGTACGACACCAGCGAAACCCCTTGGCTACTGGAGATGGTTGCCGGGATGATTGAAGAGGGTGAAAGTGTGGAAGATGTTGCCCGTCGCGAAGCGATTGAAGAGGCGGGACTGATAGTCAAACGGACCAAACCGGTGTTAAGTTTCCTGGCAAGCCCGGGGGGCACCAGTGAGCGTTCGTCAATTATGGTGGGCGAAGTGGACGCCACGACCGCAAGCGGTATTCACGGTCTGGCTGATGAAAACGAAGATATTCGCGTTCATGTGGTAAGCCGGGAACAGGCATACCAGTGGGTAGAAGAGGGGAAAATCGACAACGCAGCGTCGGTCATCGCTTTGCAATGGCTGCAGCTGCATCATCAAGCGTTAAAAAATGAGTGGGCATAAATGAAGCGTTACACACCTGACTTTCCTGAAATGATGCGCCTGTGCGAGATGAACTTTTCACAATTGCGCCGTTTGTTACCGCGCAATGACGCACCCGGCGAAACTGTAAGCTATCAGGTGGCAAACGCACAATATCGGCTGACGATTGTGGAATCGACCCGATACACTACCCTGGTGACAATAGAACAGACTGCGCCCGCGATCAGTTACTGGAGCCTTCCGTCAATGACGGTGCGTCTGTATCATGACGCGATGGTGGCTGAAGTGTGTTCAAGCCAGCAGATTTTTCGCTTCAAAGCGCGGTATGATTATCCTAATAAAAAGTTGCATCAACGCGACGAAAAGCATCAAATTAATCAGTTTTTAGCGGACTGGTTGCGATACTGTTTAGCACATGGAGCGATGGCGATTCCGGTTTATTAGCGTCGTGAAACCTAAGGACACCATTTGGAAAGCCTGTTAACCCTTCCTCTGGCTGGTGAGGCCAGAGTCAGGATTTTACAAATTACCGACACTCACCTGTTTGCACAAAAGCACGAAGCCCTGTTAGGGGTAAACACCTGGGAGAGTTACCAGGCGGTGCTGGAGGCGATTCGGCCACACCAGCACGAATTCGACCTGATTGTCGCGACAGGTGATTTAGCGCAGGATCAATCCTCTGCGGCCTATCAGCATTTCGCTGAAGGCATCGCAAGTTTTCGTGCGCCCTGCGTCTGGCTGCCGGGCAACCACGATTTCCAGCCCGCGATGTACAGCGCGTTACAGGATGCGGGTATCTCCCCGGCGAAGCGCGTGTTTATTGGTGAGCAATGGCAAATCCTGTTGCTGGATAGCCAGGTGTTTGGCGTGCCGCACGGTGAGCTGAGCGAGTTTCAGCTTGAGTGGCTGGAACGTAAACTGGCCGATGCGCCAGAACGCCATACGTTGCTGCTGCTGCATCATCATCCGCTACCTGCGGGTTGTAGTTGGCTCGATCAACACAGTCTGCGTAACGCGGGCGAACTGGATACCGTGCTGGCGAAGTTTCCGCACGTCAAATACTTGCTGTGCGGTCATATTCATCAGGAGCTGGATCTCGACTGGAATGGTCGCCGCCTGCTGGCAACGCCGTCGACCTGTGTGCAGTTTAAGCCGCACTGTTCCAACTTTACGCTGGATACCATCGCGCCCGGCTGGCGTACTCTCGAGTTACATGCTGATGGCACGCTGACCACCGAGGTGCATCGCCTGGCGGACACACGTTTCCAACCTGATACCGCTTCAGAAGGCTACTGATGTCTACGCTTCTTTATTTACACGGTTTCAACAGCTCGCCGCGCTCTGCAAAAGCGAGCTTGTTAAAAAACTGGCTGGCGGAACATCACCCTGACGTTGAGATGATCATTCCGCAGTTGCCGCCGTATCCTTCCGACGCGGCAGAGCTGCTGGAATCCATTGTCCTGGAACATGGCGGTGATTCGCTGGGTATTGTCGGTTCGTCACTGGGGGGATATTACGCCACCTGGTTGTCACAATGTTTTATGCTGCCCGCAGTGGTGGTAAACCCGGCGGTGCGCCCGTTTGAACTGCTGACGGACTATCTCGGTCAGAACGAGAACCCCTACACCGGGCAGCAATATGTGCTAGAGTCACGCCATATTTACGATCTTAAAGTCATGCAGATTGACCCGCTGGAAGCGCCGGATTTGATCTGGCTGCTGCAACAGACGGGAGATGAAGTGCTGGATTACCGCCAGGCGGTGGCGTACTACGCTTCCTGCCGCCAGACTGTCATAGAAGGCGGCAACCACGCATTCACGGGCTTCGAAGATTATTTCAACCCGATCGTCGATTTTCTTGGTCTGCACCATCTCTGACGATCAACTCGAATTACTAACTTAAACCATGACGCAAACTTATAACGCTGATGCCATTGAGGTACTCACCGGGCTTGAGCCGGTTCGCCGCCGTCCGGGGATGTATACCGATACCACTCGCCCTAACCATTTGGGGCAAGAAGTCATTGATAACAGTGTGGATGAAGCACTGGCGGGTCACGCAAAACGCGTGGACGTTATTTTACATGCTGACCAGTCGTTAGAAGTTATTGACGATGGGCGCGGGATGCCGGTGGATATTCACCCGGAAGAGGGTGTACCGGCGGTTGAACTGATTCTTTGCCGTCTGCATGCAGGCGGTAAATTCTCTAACAAAAATTACCAGTTCTCTGGCGGCCTGCATGGCGTGGGGATTTCGGTGGTTAACGCCCTGTCGAAGCGCGTAGAAGTTAACGTGCGCCGCGATGGTCAGGTTTATAACATCGCCTTTGAAAATGGCGAAAAGGTGCAGGATTTACAGGTTGTCGGCACTTGCGGTAAACGCAATACTGGTACCAGTGTGCACTTCTGGCCGGATGAAACCTTCTTTGACAGCCCGCGATTTTCTGTTTCACGCCTGACGCATGTGCTGAAAGCCAAAGCGGTATTGTGCCCTGGCGTTGAGATCACTTTTAAAGATGAGATCAACAATACCGAACAACGCTGGTGCTATCAGGACGGTCTGAATGATTACCTGGCGGAAGCGGTAAATGGTCTGCCGACGCTGCCGGAAAAACCGTTTATCGGTAATTTCGCTGGTGATACTGAAGCTGTGGACTGGGCGCTACTGTGGCTGCCGGAAGGCGGTGAACTGCTGACCGAAAGCTACGTCAACCTTATCCCAACGATGCAGGGCGGTACCCATGTTAATGGTCTGCGTCAGGGCCTGTTGGACGCGATGCGTGAGTTCTGTGAATACCGCAATATTCTGCCGCGCGGTGTAAAGCTGTCGGCGGAAGATATCTGGGATCGCTGCGCCTATGTGCTGTCAGTAAAAATGCAGGATCCGCAGTTTGCCGGGCAGACGAAAGAGCGTCTCTCTTCGCGTCAATGCGCGGCATTCGTTTCTGGCGTGGTGAAAGATGCCTTTATCCTGTGGCTGAACCAGAACGTTCAGGCGGCTGAACTGCTGGCGGAGATGGCGATTTCCAGCGCCCAGCGCCGTATGCGTGCGGCCAAAAAAGTGGTGCGTAAAAAGCTGACCAGCGGCCCGGCGTTGCCTGGCAAACTGGCTGATTGTACCGCGCAGGACCTTAACCGTACCGAGCTGTTCCTTGTGGAAGGTGACTCCGCAGGCGGATCTGCCAAGCAGGCGCGCGATCGCGAATATCAGGCGATCATGCCACTGAAAGGTAAGATCCTTAACACCTGGGAAGTCTCTTCCGACGAAGTGCTGGCTGCGCAGGAAGTGCACGATATTTCGGTAGCGATCGGTATCGATCCTGACAGCGACGATCTGAGCCAGCTTCGTTATGGCAAAATCTGTATCCTCGCGGATGCGGACTCTGATGGTCTGCACATTGCCACGCTGCTCTGCGCTTTGTTCGTAAAACATTTCCGCGCGTTGGTGAAACACGGTCACGTTTACGTCGCACTGCCACCGCTCTACCGTATTGATCTCGGGAAAGAGGTTTATTACGCGCTGACGGAAGAAGAGAAAGAGGGCGTACTTGAGCAATTAAAACGCAAGAAAGGCAAGCCGAACGTCCAGCGTTTTAAAGGTCTGGGGGAAATGAACCCGATGCAATTGCGCGAAACCACGCTTGATCCGAACACTCGCCGTCTGGTGCAGTTGACTATCGATGATGAAGACGATCAGCGTACTGACGCGATGATGGATATGCTGCTGGCGAAGAAACGCTCGGAAGATCGCCGCAACTGGTTGCAAGAGAAAGGCGACATGGCGGAGATTGAGGTTTAAAGGAAAGAACATTGCCCGGTCAGGATGGCCGGGCAAACAAGGCAGGATTAAATCCCTGGCTGCAGAATACGGATATTCATCTCCAGCACGTCACCTTTTACGGCTTCGCTATACGCCTTCATGTGCGGGGTTTGCAGATGCGCTTCAAGATGCGCGATGCTTTCCCACTGCTCAATCATCACGATAGAATCCGGTGCCATAGACTGGAAACTCACGCCAGCTGCGCAATCCACCATTGGCGCATAGCCGTGGCAACCTTCTTCTTTCAGTACGGTTGGAACGATTTTAGCAAACTGATCCAATACCGCCTGACGGTGATGTTGACCAGGACGAGTACGGATTTCTGCGATTACGGTAAGCATGGTTAACTCCTTCTAAAGCCTGAGCTCTAGTTAACCAAAAATTTCCACAAGATGCTTGCGATATTCTTCAGTATAGCGGGGAACATCAGGCATTTTTATCACGTCATTAGCGATAAATGTCGGCAGCGGTTCCATACCGAGGAATTGGTTTGCTTTATGGAACGGCAGATACACACCGTCAACGCCAACGCCGTGGAAGAACTGATCTTTTTCGGTGAAGGCTTCCATTGGTGCGTTCCAGGTCAGAGAAAGCATATATTTTTTGCCCTGTACCAGGCCGCCGGAACCGTATTTTTTCGACGGATCTTTGCGGGTACGACCATCGCTGGCATACAGCGTCCCGTGACCTTCGGTGAATACATCATCAATGTATTTTTTCACTGTCCACGGCGCGCCCATCCACCAGCCTGGCATCTGCCAGATCACCACATCAGCCCAGAGAAAGTTTTGTACTTCCGCTTTGACATCGTAGTCGCTGTCGGCGCGAACGATGCGGACATCATGCCCAAGGTCGCGCAGTGTGCCATCCGCGACTTCGGTCAGGGTGTCGTTCAGTTGACCATTGGAGTGGGCGAATTTTTTCGCGCCGTTGATAATCAGGATGTTGCTCATTTTTTAACCTCAAGGTGAGACGTTTGCCGACTATAGTACGTCACAGAGCGGTACGGTGAAATTAGCAAAATGTGCAAAGTCTTTTGCGAATTTAGCAAAAGTCTGATCTTACTCTGACTCACCGATGCAGGATAAATATTTTCTGAAAATGACAATACTGATAGCCATTCCTCATAATTCTTACTCGCACCGGAATAATTTACACGTTTGGTTCGGTTTTTTTGGGGATTGAAAATATGGCTTTGAATAAGTAAAAGATGAAAGTATCAACGTGTCATGTTGATAATTATAAATGGATTTTTATGAGCGTACTGATATATGTTAAAGCAGAAAATTAAAACAATATTTGAAGCATTGCTATATATAATGCTTACTTATTGGTTAATAGATTCTTTTTTTGCTTTCAATAAGTATGACTGGATGCTTGAGTCGGGAGGAAATATTTGCAGTATACCTTCCGTTTCAGGCGAAGATCGTATATTGCAAGCAATGATTGCAGCATTTTTTCTTCTTACGCCACTTATTGTTCTTATCTTAAGAAAACTCTTTATGCGGGAAATGTTCGAGTTTTGGGTATATGTATTCTCGCTCGGTATTTGTCTGGTTTGTGGTTGGTGGCTTTTTTGGGGACGGTTTATATTTTGCTATTAGTAAAATCTATGAGAGTCGTTTTAACGGCTCTCATAGACAGAGAAGTTACCAGCTTACCTTCGCCTCAAATCCACCTTGTTCCGCATTCCCAAATTCAACATTCATGCCATGCAATTTGGCGATTCGCTGGACAATCGATAGCCCAAGCCCGCTGCCGGTAGCGGTTTGTCCGGGTGGGCGATAGAAGCGTTCGCCAATTCGCGCCAGTGCCTCTGGTGTCACACCGGGGCCGTTATCCCTCACGATGAAATTATCAGCATTCAGCGTGACGTCTACCACGCTGCCCTGTGGACTGTAGCGCACGGCGTTATCCAGCAAATTTCGCACCAACAAACTTAGCAATAGCGGTTGCCCGGTGCGTTTGATGCTGTGGGCATTGAGTGTCAGTCGCACGTCAATTTTCGCCTGCTGCGCCGTGTGGTAAATATCCATCACCGACGATTGCAGGAGATCTTCAAGCGGGATCTCCGCGACGTCCTGAAGGTTATCCAGTGAGTCCAGCCGCGATAGCGTGAGCAGTTGATCAACCAGACGAGTAGCGCGATCGATCCCGGAATGTAATTGGAGCAGTGCTTTTTTCCGCGCCTGCGGATCATCGTCAGAGAGCTGCGCAACTTCGGTTTGCACTTTCAGCGCCGTTAACGGGCTACGAAGTTCGTGAGCTGCGTCGGAGGTAAAGCGTCGTTCACGAACCATCATCGCATGTGTGCGGGCGAACAGTTGATTTAGCGACTCAACCAGTGGCCGCACTTCGCTGGGTACGCCAGTCGCGTTTAGTGGTTTTTCCGAGTCAGGGTCACGCATACGTAGTGCCAGCGCCAGTTTGTTCAGCGGCGCGAGTTCACGACCCAGTAGTACCATCATGATGATTAACATAATCGGCAGTGCGACCAGCCACGGGATCAATTGCCCGGCAACAATCGCCAGCGCCATGTCTTCACGGTATTCCCATTCCTGGCCAACAACGATGCGATATTTGCCATCAGGTGAGGTCATCCAGACAAAACGCCAAGGATCGTCTTCACCGACCAGTTGCCCGTCAGCAAAACCTTCCCGTTGATAGCTATAGGGAATATCTTCTCCGTTATCGCCATCATTAAGGACCATTCTGCCGTCGTGGGTAAAGATGGCAAAGGTCAGCGCATCGTCATCAACATGACCGTGTTTTAATCTATTTGGCGTCTGTGCCATGCGATCCGCCGCGTTGATTTCGTTGAGATCGAGCGTACTTAACCGCTTGGCAAACAGCATCAGTTGGGTGTCGAACAATTCATCGACGTTATCCGTTGTTTGTTTCCAGGCGACAAAGCTGGAAAGCAGCCAGGTCACCGAGGCCAGAATTAAAAAGATTAGCGTCAGCCTGACGCGCAGACTAAGACGTTGGGTAAATTTCATTTCTCACCTAATGTGTAACCAATACCATGCACGGTACGAATAAAATCACTACCGAGTTTGCGTCGCAGATGATGCACATGCACTTCAACGGCATTACTGGTGACCTCTTCGTCCCAGGTATACAGTTTCTCTTCAATCAGTTTGCGCGGCAGTACCCGACCAGCGTTACGCATCAGTAATTCCAGCAGGGCAAATTCTTTTGGTTTCAGTGTTAAGGGTTCGCCAGCCAGCGTGGCGATACGTTTGCCGGGGTCGAGCATGACGTTACCGTGGCGCAGCTCGTTGCTGGCCTGGCCGTTGGTTCGGCGCATCAGAGCTTCCAGCCTGGCGGCGACTTCTATCAACGCAAAAGGTTTACACAGATAATCGTCAGCTCCCAGACGCAGCCCTTCTACACGTTCCGCCAGCGCATCGCGCGCGGTCAGGATCAGTACCGGCTCACGCTGACCTTTTTCTCGCCATTCGCGCAAAATATCGCGACCATCCATGCCTGGTAAGGTTAAATCCAGGATCACCGCATCATAAGGTGCGCTATAAAGCGCCTCTTTTCCCTGACGACCTTGTGTAAACCAGTCGACGCTAAAACCCATTTTACTAAGGCCCGTTTTGATGCCGTCGCCAATCAGCATGTCATCTTCTATCAGTAAAATTCGCATTTTTTCATCCCTGCGATAACCGTATTTGCTGCCAGTAAACCGTGTTGTAACGCGCTCTGTACAGCACTAAATTTTATTTTTTTCCCTTAAGAAGTTGTTAAGGACTATCTTGTTAAATGCTCGGAAACAGACATTAAAGGGAGTAATAAACATGAAAAAATTCGCAGCAGTAATCGCAGTAATGGCCCTGTGCAGCGCACCGGTGATGGCAGCAGAGCAGGGCGGTTTTTCTGGCCCATCGGCAACGCAAAGTCAGGCCGGAGGATTCCAGGGGCCGAACGGCAGCGTAACGACTGTAGAAAGCGCAAAATCCCTGCGTGACGACACCTGGGTAACCCTGCGCGGCAATATCGTTGAACGCATCTCTGACGATCTCTACGTGTTCAAAGATGCCAGCGGTACTATCAATGTTGATATCGACCACAAACGCTGGAACGGCGTGACGGTGACGCCGAAAGATACGGTTGAGATTCAGGGTGAAGTCGATAAAGACTGGAATTCTGTTGAAATTGACGTCAAACAGATCCGCAAAGTAAATCCGTAATTGTTACCGCTCCCGGGACGCGTTCCCGGGAATAATTTCGCAGGGAGGCAAAATGACAAACCTGACACTGGATGTAAACATTATCGATTTCCCATCAATACCTGTGGCGATGTTGCCGCACCGCTGTAGCCCTGAATTGCTCAACTACAGCGTGGCGAAATTTATCATGTGGCGTAAAGAGACGGGGCTTTCTCCTGTTAACCAAAGCCAGACTTTTGGCGTCGCCTGGGACGACCCTGCCACCACCGCACCGGAAGCGTTTCGCTTTGATATCTGCGGCAGCGTTAGCGAACCGATTCCCGATAATCGTTATGGTGTGAGCAATGGTGAACTTACCGGTGGACGTTATGCCGTGGCCCGCCACGTTGGCGAGCTGGACGATATTTCACACACGGTATGGGGCATCATTCGCCACTGGCTGCCTGCAAGCGGCGAGAAAATGCGTAAAGCACCGATTCTGTTTCACTACACCAATCTTGCCGAAGGGGTGACAGAGCAGCGACTGGAAACGGATGTTTATGTGCCGTTGGCGTGATGCCTGACTCCAGCTTCCCTTATAAATTCCTGCTTCAAACTGGCGCTACTAATGCGCCACTTTCTTATATGGTCAATCACTTTCCTTAAAGAATACGTTTTGTGTGGTCACTATCTCCGTACATCTAACTAACCTTTTAGGTGCTTTTTCATTGCTGTAATTAACCTTTTAGGTTATAACTAAAGTAACAGGGAGGCGGGGGTTATGGAAAAACGCACACCACATACACGTTTGAGTCAGGTTAAAAAACTTGTCAATGCCGGGCAAGTTCGTACAACACGTAGTGCCCTGTTAAATGCAGATGAGTTAGGTTTGGATTTTGATGGTATGTGTAATGTTATCATTGGATTATCAGAGAGCGACTTTTATAAAAGCATGACCACCTACTCTGATCATACTATCTGGCAGGATGTTTACAGACCCAGGCTTGTTACAGGCCAGGTTTATCTTAAAATTACGGTAATTCATGACGTACTGATCGTCTCGTTTAAGGAGAAGTAATATGAAATGTCCGGTTTGCCACCAGGGAGAAATGGTTTCTGGCATTAAAGATATTCCATACACCTTCCGTGGACGAAAAACAGTATTGAAAGGTATCCACGGTTTATATTGTGTCCATTGCGAAGAGAGCATCATGAATAAAGAAGAGTCAGATGCTTTCATGGCGCAAGTAAAGGCATTTCGGGCTTCGGTGAATGCCGAAACAGTGGCACCTGAATTTATAGTGAAGGTTCGAAAAAAGCTCTCTCTTACCCAAAAAGAGGCAAGCGAAATTTTTGGGGGAGGTGTAAATGCGTTTTCGCGTTACGAAAAAGGCAATGCCCAACCTCATCCTTCCACAATCAAACTTTTACGTGTTCTGGATAAGCATCCAGAACTATTGAATGAAATCCGTTAATTAATGGAAAAGCGGGGGCAACTCGCTTTTTTCTTTACCGGAGTGTGAGCCAAATCACTCGCGATAAGTTTGAGCGAACAATGCCACAGGCGTATTGTTGTTGGGCTTATAATTTCTCCGGTAAGGAATACCATGTATACGCGAAATTTATTATGGCTGGTCAGCCTGGTAAGTGCGGCTCCTCTCTACGCTGCTGACGTTCCCGCCAACACACCGCTCGCCCCGCAACAAGTCTTTCGTTACAACAATCATAGCGACCCAGGTACGCTCGACCCGCAAAAGGTGGAGGAGAATACTGCCGCGCAGATTGTGCTGGATCTGTTTGAAGGTCTGGTATGGATGGACGGTGAAGGCCAGGTGCAGCCCGCTCAGGCTGAACGCTGGGAGATACTGGACGGCGGCAAGCGCTATATTTTCCATCTGCGTAGCGGTTTGCAGTGGTCCGACGGTCAGCCTCTGACGGCAGAGGATTTTGTCCTCGGCTGGCAGCGCGCGGTTGACCCGAAAACGGCAAGCCCTTTTGCTGGCTATCTGGCACAGGCGCACATTAACAATGCCGCAGCTATTGTTGCGGGTAAAGCAGATGTTACATCGCTGGGTGTCAAAGCGACGGATGATCGTACTCTTGAAGTTACGCTTGAGCAGCCGGTTCCTTGGTTCACGACGATGCTCGCCTGGCCGACGCTGTTCCCGGTTCCTCATCATGTCATCGCTAAACATGGCGATAGCTGGAGTAAGCCAGAGAACATGGTTTACAACGGTGCCTTTGTGCTTGATCAGTGGGTAGTTAACGAAAAGATTACTGCACGCAAAAATCCAAAGTACCGCGATGCGCAACATACAGTATTGCAACAGGTTGAGTATCTGGCGCTAGATAATTCGGTCACCGGCTATAACCGCTATCGCGCGGGAGAGGTCGATCTCACCTGGGTTCCGGCGCAGCAAATTCCCGCCATTGAAAAATCACTGCCTGGCGAGCTACGAATTATTCCGCGTCTGAACAGCGAATATTACAACTTCAACCTTGAGAAACCGCCATTTAACGATGTGCGAGTGCGTCGGGCGCTATATCTTACGGTTGATCGACAGCTTATTGCGCAAAAGGTACTGGGGTTGAGAACGCCCGCAACCACGCTGACGCCGCCAGAGGTAAAAGGCTTTAGCGCGACGACGTTCGATGAACTGCAAAAGCCAATGAGTGAGCGCGTCGCGATGGCAAAAGCCTTGCTGAAACAGGCGGGATACGACGCCTCTCATCCGCTACGCTTTGAGCTGTTCTACAACAAGTACGATCTGCATGAAAAGACCGCGATAGCGTTGTCTTCCGAATGGAAAAAATGGCTGGGTGCACAGGTGACGCTGCGCACAATGGAGTGGAAAACCTATCTTGATGCCCGACGAGCCGGTGATTTCATGCTGTCTCGGCAGTCGTGGGATGCGACGTACAATGATGCTTCCAGCTTCCTGAACACGCTCAAAAGCGATAGTGAAGAAAACGTCGGTCACTGGAAAAATGCGCAGTATGACGCCTTACTAAACCAGGCCACGCAGATCACTGATGCGACAAAGCGTAATGCGTTGTATCAGCAGGCAGAAGTGATCATCAACCAACAGGCACCGCTGATTCCTATCTACTATCAGCCGTTAATCAAACTGCTTAAACCCTACGTTGGCGGTTTTCCGCTGCATAATCCCCAGGATTATGTCTACAGCAAAGAGTTGTATATCAAGGCACATTGATGCCTTTATCGCCGTCGGAGCACGTCCGGCGGCGCTATTCACGCTGATCTCCTGTGACTCGACGCGGCAGATAATGTAGTATCTCCGGCAATATTGCCCCTTTGAAGGCTGGCGAATAAGTTGAGGAATCAGAATTAATGAGCGATATGGCAGAGCGCCTTGCGCTACATGAATTTACGGAAAACGCCTACTTAAACTACTCCATGTACGTGATCATGGACCGTGCGTTGCCGTTTATTGGTGATGGTCTGAAACCTGTTCAGCGCCGCATTGTGTATGCGATGTCTGAACTGGGCCTGAATGCCAGCGCCAAATTTAAAAAATCGGCCCGTACCGTCGGTGACGTACTGGGTAAATACCATCCGCACGGCGATATCGCCTGTTATGAAGCGATGGTCCTGATGGCGCAACCGTTCTCTTACCGTTATCCGCTGGTTGATGGTCAGGGGAACTGGGGCGCGCCGGACGATCCGAAATCGTTCGCGGCAATGCGTTACACCGAATCCCGGTTGTCGAAATATTCCGAGCTGCTATTGAGCGAGCTGGGGCAGGGGACGGCTGACTGGGTGCCAAACTTCGACGGCACTTTGCAGGAGCCGAAAATGCTACCTGCCCGTCTGCCAAACATTTTGCTTAACGGCACCACCGGTATTGCCGTCGGCATGGCGACCGATATTCCACCGCATAACCTGCGTGAAGTGGCTCAGGCGGCAATCGCATTAATCGACCAGCCGAAAACCACGCTCGATCAGCTGCTGGATATCGTGCAGGGGCCGGATTATCCGACTGAAGCGGAAATTATCACTTCGCGCGCCGAGATCCGTAAAATCTACGAGAACGGACGTGGTTCAGTGCGTATGCGCGCGGTGTGGAAGAAAGAAGATGGCGCGGTGGTTATCAGCGCATTGCCGCATCAGGTTTCAGGTGCGCGCGTACTGGAGCAAATTGCTGCGCAAATGCGCAACAAAAAGCTGCCGATGGTTGACGATCTGCGCGATGAATCTGACCACGAGAACCCGACCCGCCTGGTGATTGTGCCGCGTTCCAACCGCGTGGATATGGATCAGGTGATGAACCACCTCTTCGCTACCACCGATCTGGAAAAGAGCTATCGTATTAACCTTAATATGATCGGTCTGGATGGTCGTCCGGCGGTGAAAAACCTGCTGGAAATCCTCTCCGAATGGCTGGTGTTCCGCCGCGATACCGTGCGCCGCCGACTGAACTATCGTCTGGAGAAAGTCCTCAAGCGCCTGCATATCCTCGAAGGTTTGCTGGTGGCGTTTCTCAATATCGACGAAGTGATTGAGATCATTCGTAATGAAGATGAACCGAAACCGGCGCTGATGTCGCGGTTTGGCCTTACGGAAACCCAGGCGGAAGCGATCCTCGAACTGAAACTGCGTCATCTTGCCAAACTGGAAGAGATGAAGATTCGCGGTGAGCAGAGTGAACTGGAAAAAGAGCGCGACCAGTTGCAGGGCATTTTGGCTTCCGAGCGTAAAATGAATAACCTGCTGAAGAAAGAACTGCAGGCAGACGCGCAAGCCTACGGTGACGATCGTCGTTCGCCGTTGCAGGAACGCGAAGAAGCGAAAGCGATGAGCGAGCACGACATGCTGCCGTCTGAACCTGTCACCATTGTGCTGTCGCAGATGGGCTGGGTACGCAGCGCTAAAGGCCATGATATCGACGCGCCGGGCCTGAATTATAAAGCGGGTGATAGCTTCAAAGCGGCGGTGAAAGGTAAGAGCAACCAACCGGTAGTGTTTGTTGATTCCACCGGTCGTAGCTATGCCATTGACCCGATTACGCTGCCGTCGGCGCGTGGTCAGGGCGAGCCGCTCACCGGCAAATTAACGTTGCCGCCTGGGGCGACCGTTGACCATATGCTGATGGAAAGCGACGATCAGAAACTGCTGATGGCTTCCGATGCGGGTTACGGTTTCGTCTGCACCTTTAACGATCTGGTGGCGCGTAACCGTGCAGGTAAGGCTTTGATCACCTTACCGGAAAATGCCCATGTTATGCCGCCGGTGGTGATTGAAGATGCTTCCGATATGCTGCTGGCAATCACTCAGGCAGGCCGTATGTTGATGTTCCCGGTAAGTGATCTGCCGCAGCTGTCGAAGGGCAAAGGCAACAAGATTATCAACATTCCATCGGCAGAAGCCGCGCGTGGAGAAGATGGTCTGGCGCAATTGTACGTTCTGCCGCCGCAAAGCACGCTGACCATTCATGTTGGGAAACGCAAAATTAAACTGCGCCCGGAAGAGTTACAGAAAGTCACTGGCGAACGTGGACGCCGCGGTACGTTGATGCGCGGTTTGCAGCGTATCGATCGTGTTGAGATCGACTCTCCTCGCCGTGCCAGCAGCGGTGATAGCGAAGAGTAATATGCCGGGGAGGGCGCTGTTTCCTCCCGCTTGCAAGGAACGCCGGATGAAACGTTAAGTCGTCATCCGGCAGCGTATTCAACCCCCGGAAACGATAAAAATTCCCTTGAAACCGTTGTTTATTCATGCGTTGCGATTAACAATACGCTTTTCCAGAGAGCGGCTTTTAACAATGCCCTAACCTGATTTCAGGTGACGTACAATGCCAGTCTCTCAGACCTTCAGAGGGTGTTATGCTATATATCTTTCGTCTTATTATTACCGTGATTTACAGCATCTTAGTCTGTGTATTCGGCTCCATTTACTGCCTTTTCAGCCCGCGTAACCCGAAACATGTGGCCACCTTTGGGCATATGTTTGGCCGTCTTGCGCCGCTGTTTGGCCTGAAAGTTGAGTGCCGTAAACCTACAGACGCTGAAAGCTACGGCAATGCTATCTATATCGCTAACCACCAGAACAACTATGACATGGTGACAGCATCGAACATCGTGCAACCGCCGACGGTGACGGTAGGTAAAAAGAGCTTGCTGTGGATCCCCTTCTTCGGGCAGTTGTACTGGTTAACCGGCAACTTATTGATCGACAGAAACAATCGCACTAAAGCTCACGGCACCATTGCGGAAGTAGTGAATCACTTCAAAAAACGCCGTATTTCCATCTGGATGTTCCCGGAAGGAACCCGCAGCCGTGGTCGCGGCCTGCTACCGTTCAAGACTGGAGCATTTCACGCGGCAATTGCGGCGGGCGTCCCGATTATTCCCGTGTGCGTCTCTACAACTTCGAATAAGATTAATCTTAATCGACTGCACAACGGTCTGGTGATTGTCGAAATGCTGCCGCCAATTGACGTCAGTCAGTATGGCAAAGATCAGGTTCGTGAGCTGGCTGCCCATTGTCGTTCGATAATGGAACAAAAAATCGCCGAGCTCGATAAAGAAGTCGCAGAACGCGAAGCCGCCGGAAAAGTTTAAGTCGGCAATCTGTATTTTTGCGGGGAACACTTTCCTGCACGGTATTACTTTAGCCAGTTTTACATGGAGCAAATATGTCACTCAGTCGGCGTCAGTTCATTCAGGCATCGGGGATTGCACTTTGTGCAGGCGCTGTTCCCCTGAAGGCCAGCGCAGCCGGGCAACAGCAACCGCTACCCGTTCCGCCGCTACTTGAATCTCGCCGTGGGCAACCGCTGTTTATGACTGTACAACGTGCGCACTGGTCATTTACGCCAGGGACACGCGCGTCGGTCTGGGGAATCAATGGTCGTTACCTGGGGCCGACTATCCGCGTCTGGAAGGGCGACGATGTTAAGCTTATTTACAGCAACCGCCTGACAGAAAATGTCTCAATGACGGTGGCCGGGCTACAGGTACCAGGCCCGCTGATGGGCGGTCCGGCACGGATGATGTCGCCAAACGCTGACTGGGCACCCGTACTGCCCATTCGCCAGAACGCAGCTACTCTGTGGTATCACGCCAATACTCCCAACCGCACGGCTCAGCAGGTCTATAACGGCCTTGCCGGAATGTGGCTGGTGGAAGATGAAGTCAGCAAGTCGCTGCCTATCCCCAACCATTATGGTGTGGATGATTTTCCGGTCATTATCCAGGATAAACGGCTGGATAACTTTGGTACGCCAGAATACAACGAACCGGGAAGCGGCGGCTTTGTTGGTGATACGCTGCTGGTTAACGGTGTACAAAGCCCGTACGTTGAAGTCTCGCGTGGCTGGGTGCGCTTGCGACTGCTGAACGCGTCGAACTCTCGTCGCTATCAACTACAGATGAACGATGGTCGCCCGTTACATGTGATTTCTGGCGATCAGGGATTCCTGCCTGCTCCTGTATCGGTGAAGCAACTTTCGCTGGCACCGGGCGAGCGCCGCGAGATTCTGGTGGATATGAGCAACGGCGATGAAGTGTCGATCACCTGTGGCGAAGCGGCGAGCATTGTTGATCGTATTCGTGGCTTCTTTGAGCCATCCAGTATTCTGGTTTCTACCCTGGTGCTAACGCTGCGCCCAACCGGCCTTCTGCCGCTGGTCACAGACAGTCTTCCGATGCGCTTGCTGCCAACTGAAATCATGGCTGGTTCGCCAATTCGCAGTCGCGATATCAGTCTGGGTGATGACCCGGGTATTAATGGACAGCTGTGGGACGTCAACCGTATTGATGTCACCGCGCAGCAAGGAACGTGGGAACGCTGGACGGTACGCGCGGACGAGCCGCAAGCGTTCCATATTGAAGGCGTAATGTTCCAGATCCGTAACGTGAATGGCGCGATGCCGTTCCCGGAAGACAGAGGCTGGAAAGATACCGTTTGGGTTGACGGACAAGTGGAGCTGCTTGTTTATTTCGGTCAGCCTTCCTGGGCGCACTTCCCGTTCTACTTCAACAGTCAGACGCTGGAAATGGCGGACCGTGGCTCGATTGGGCAACTGTTGGTCAATCCGGTACCGTAATCTTCATACTCGCCCGAGGAGGGCGAGTATGGAATACCTTTCGATTTCTCTTTCGTTCCGGCTTATAATCCCCGGCCTTTGATTATTTTTTTATCATTTCTGGAAGCAAAATGAGCTCTATCTCCCTGATCCAACCGGATCGCGACCTGTTCTCCTGGCCGCAGTACTGGGCCGCCTGTTTTGGACCGGCACCGTTTTTGCCGATGTCTCGTGAAGAGATGGATCAACTTGGCTGGGATAGCTGCGACATCATTTTGGTTACTGGCGACGCGTATGTCGATCACCCAAGCTTCGGGATGGCGATTTGCGGTCGTATGCTGGAAGCGCAGGGCTTTCGCGTCGGGATCATCGCCCAGCCGGACTGGAGCAGCAAAGACGACTTTATGCGTCTGGGTAAACCGAATCTGTTTTTCGGTGTTACTGCTGGCAACATGGATTCGATGATCAACCGTTATACCGCCGATCGCCGTTTACGTCATGACGATGCCTACACGCCGGATAACGTCGCGGGTAAGCGCCCGGATCGCGCCACACTGGTTTATACCCAGCGTTGTAAAGAGGCGTGGAAAGATGTACCGGTGATCCTCGGCGGTATTGAGGCTAGTCTGCGCCGTACCGCGCATTATGATTACTGGTCCGATACCGTGCGCCGTTCCGTGCTGGTGGATTCGAAAGCCGACATGCTGATGTTTGGTAACGGTGAGCGTCCGCTGGTGGAAGTGGCGCATCGTCTGGCGATGGGCGAGCCAATTAGTGAAATCCGCGATGTGCGTAATACCGCGATTATCGTGAAAGAGGCGCTGCCTGGCTGGAGCGGCGTGGATTCCACCCGTCTTGATACCCCTGGAAAAATCGACCCAATCCCGCATCCGTATGGTGAAGATTTGCCGTGCGCGGATAACAAACCGGTGGCACCGAAAAAGCAGGAAGCCAAAGCCGTAACCGTGCAGCCACCGCGCCCGAAACCGTGGGAAAAAACCTACGTGTTGCTGCCTTCTTTCGAGAAAGTGAAGGGCGATAAAGTGCTGTACGCCCATGCTTCGCGTATTCTGCACCACGAAACCAACCCAGGCTGTGCCCGCGCATTGATGCAAAAACACGGCGACCGCTATGTGTGGATCAACCCGCCTGCTATTCCGCTTTCTACCGAAGAGATGGACGGCGTTTTTGCGCTGCCATACAAGCGCGTGCCACATCCGGCCTATGGCAATGCCCGTATTCCGGCTTACGAAATGATCCGTTTTTCGGTCAACATTATGCGTGGCTGCTTTGGCGGCTGCTCTTTCTGTTCTATCACCGAGCACGAAGGGCGCATTATTCAGAGCCGTTCCGAAGATTCGATCATTAATGAGATCGAAGCGATCCGCGACACCGTTCCAGGTTTTACGGGCGTGATTTCCGATCTTGGTGGGCCAACTGCCAACATGTATATGTTGCGCTGCAAATCGCCACGCGCTGAACAAACTTGTCGCCGTTTGTCGTGCGTTTATCCGGATATTTGTCCGCACATGGACACGAACCACGAACCAACGATCAACCTCTATCGCCGTGCGCGTGATCTGAAAGGCATTAAAAAGATCCTGATTGCCTCTGGTGTGCGTTATGACATAGCCGTAGAAGATCCGCGCTATATCAAAGAACTGGCGACCCATCACGTCGGCGGTTATCTGAAGATTGCCCCGGAACATACCGAAGAAGGGCCGTTATCGAAGATGATGAAGCCGGGCATGGGCAGCTATGACCGCTTTAAAGAGCTGTTCGATACTTACTCAAAACAGGCAGGTAAAGAGCAGTATCTGATCCCCTATTTCATCTCCGCGCACCCCGGTACGCGTGATGAAGATATGGTGAATCTGGCGCTGTGGCTGAAAAAGCACCGCTTCCGCCTCGACCAGGTGCAGAACTTCTATCCGTCGCCGCTGGCGAACTCAACCACCATGTATTACACCGGGAAAAACCCGCTGGCGAAGATTGGTTATAAGAGCGAAGACGTCTTCGTACCGAAGGGCGACAAACAGCGTCGTTTGCATAAAGCGTTGTTGCGTTACCACGATCCGGCAAACTGGCCGTTAATCCGCCAGGCGCTGGAAGCGATGGGCAAAAAGCATCTGATTGGCAGCCGTCGCGATTGCTTAGTGCCTGCGCCAACCATTGAAGAGATGCGTGAAGCTCGTCGCCAGAACCGCAATACCCGTCCGGCGTTGACGAAACATACGCCGATGGCGACCCAGCGTCAGACGCCTGCTACGGCAAAAAAAGCGTCGTCTACGCAATCTCGTCCGGTGAATGCTGGTGCGAAGAAACGGCCTAAAGCGGCGGTTGGACGTTAAAAAATATCCCCGGCAACTGACACGCTACCGGGGATTTTTTTATCATTCTGCGTACATACGCAAGCAGCGCAGGCAATCAAAATAGTCCTGAGCATCAAGACGCGTATTGGCTCTGTTAGCTTCGGATTTGGCAGCATAGATTTGTGGGCGTAGTGCTTTCATATCCTGCTCAAGCCGGGCGATTTTGGCATTTAATGTTTGCACATTGCTCGCCAGCTGATTGACCTTTTGCTCATTGACGCAGCCACTGAGCAAGCAGGTTGCCAGAACAACAGCTCCCACGGTGAAAATCGTTTTCATATAGTGTTCCCTTTTATTTATTGTTCCGGCTAATTGTTATTTAATTCAGCTCATTGCTTTAATCTGGCGGCAGTTTTTGCCTCAATCTGCTTAAGTAGGCTGCCGCTGTTCGGGCGGATAAAATCAGCGATTTCCCACTTGCCTTCGCGCCGCTGTAAAACCAGTTCTTGCTCTTCGTTGTTGCCATTGGTCAGCGTAAAACGAACATGAATGCGGGCGGAATCGGCGGTTTTCTCCAGGACTCGAATTTCATCAACGCGTGAAAATAGCGACTCTTCGCCAAAACAGATCGGATTGTCGTAAATAAATTGCCGTTCTATTTGCATATCTTCATCGGGATTATTGGCCGTCTTGAAGGTGGTTTTATAGAAGGCATTAACCGCCTGGCGGTAAGAGTCGGAAACCACCCACGTCCACGGCCAGCTATAATCAGCAATATGTTCAAAGAGTTCGGCAACAAAGGCTTCCGGCTGTTCTTTTTGCAACGAAGCTAAAGCGGCCAGCGTTTTTTCATTCTCGCTATTAACTGCTTGTAAGACGCTGCCATGATTGCTGACAATATCGTCAATGACCCAACGACCATTTTCCGCCACCATTTTCAGTGTCTGCGTGGTCTTTTCTTTATCATCTTTAAAGATACGAAAGCGCACAACGGCATCGGCATGATCGGCGTCAGTTTGGGTTATCGCGACGCTTTCTAGCACCAGATCGCCAAAATCCTGACAATCACAAACCGGATCATAATCCAGCCAGCCAATATTGCCCGGCAGCGTAAGATTGTCGTTCAGGGTAAGCGCCTGTTGAATACGCGCAGAAGTTATCGCCCGCTCTCCGGTTTCACCAAAATAAGAGGCAGTGGCATCTGATTTATAGTTCTGATAAATATGCCGGACTGTTTGTTCTACGGTCTGTGAGGGGGGCTGTGCGTGTACGGTAAAACTTGCCAGGGCTGCTAAAAACAGAAGTATTATTTTCATCTGTTTTTCACCTCTCCGTTGCGTTTATCCCGGATATAGATGAGTTGTTCTTTTAAGAGCTTCCGGCTCTGCATGATGATGTCCTTATATTTGGCATTCCTGAACAAGGAAGAGTAACAACGGGCGGGACGCGAGGGGAATAAATGATTTCTGAAAAGTCCGGTAGCGGAACATTACCGCCACCGGGAGAATTTGCATGTTAGCCGCCGAACTGGTCAGGATCGGGACCGAGACGCTTGCCCTGATCGAGTTTTGCAATTTCGCCGAGTTCGTCTTTGTCGAGACGGAAATCCCAGACATCAAAGTTTTCGGCAATACGTGAAGGTGTGACCGATTTCGGGATCACCACCAGGCCGCTATCCAGATGCCAGCGGATAACAATCTGCGCCGGGGTTTTGCCGTATTTATCTGCCAGATCGCGAATGACTTTCTGATCGAAAACGCCTTTCCCTCCTTGCGCTAATGGGCTCCAGGATTCGGTCTGGATTTTGTGTGTCGCGTTCCAGGCGTGTAGCTGGCGTTGTTGCATCAGCGGATGAAGTTCGATCTGGTTTATCACAGGCGTCACGCCAGTTTCATCAATCAGGCGTTGCAGGTGATGGATCTGGAAGTTGCACACGCCGATGCTTTTGATTAATCCCTCTTTTTGCAATTCGATCATGCCTTTCCATGCTTCGACATAATGGTCGATAGCGGGAACGGGCCAGTGCATTAAGTAGAGGTCGATATAATCAAGCTGGAGTTTTTTCAGGCTGTCGAGCAGGGCTTCGCGGGGGCGCTTGTGGTCGTCGTTCCACAGCTTAGTGGTGATGAACAGTTCTTCTCTGTTGACTGAGGCATTTTTCAGGGCTTTGCCGACACCTTCTTCGTTCTTGTAGGCCGCGGCGGTATCAATCGAGCGATAACCCACTTCTAACGCTTTTTGAATGGCGGTGATTACTTCCTCATTACTTGCTTGCCAGACGCCCAGTCCCAGCTGGGGCATGACATTGCCATCCTGTAGCTTAATAACGGTTGGATTAGCCATACGTTCCTCCTTTATATGAACTCACCGGAGCAGGCTCCGGTGAGGTGTTGTGAACTTAAGTCTGGACGAAATGCCCGAAAACGAAAGTTTGAGGCGTAAAAAGCTTAGCGGGCGGCTTCGTATATACGGCGGCTGACATCCAACGTAATGTCATGATTTTCGCCCAGTTGGGTCATGCCGTGCTCTTCCAGTTTTTTCAGCAAAGCCGGGATGGAGCTGCCGTCCAGACCGTAGTCGGAGAGGTGGGTCGGCACGCCTAATTGCTCAAAGAAATTGCGGGTTGCGGCAATCGCGGCGTCAATACGCTCATCATCGGAACCTTCAGTGATGTTCCAGACGCGTTCAGCATATTGCAGCAGCTTAGCGCGCTTGGTATCGCGTTTTTCATTCCACAGTGCAGGCAGGACGATAGCCAGTGTTTGCGCGTGATCCAGACCGTGCATCGCAGTCAGTTCGTGGCCCAGCATATGCGTTGCCCAGTCCTGCGGTACGCCAGCGCCAATCAAACCGTTCAGCGCCTGAGTCGCCGCCCACATGACGTTGGCGCGCACATCGTAGTTTTCTGGCTCTTTCAGGGCTTTCGGACCATCTTCGATTAGCGTCAGCAAAATGCCTTCTGCGAAACGGTCCTGAATTTTGGCATCAACCGGTTTGGTAACATACTGTTCCACGGTGTGTACAAAGGCGTCCACTACGCCGTTAGCCACCTGACGCGGCGGCAGGGTGTAGGTATAAACCGGATCGAGCACGGCAAATACCGGCTGAACATGGGCAGAATGGAACGCCTGCTTGTCGCCTGTGGTTTTACGGGAGATCACCGCGCCTGCGTTGGATTCTGAACCGGTTGCTGGCAGCGTCAGCACACAGCCCATCGGGATGGCGCTTTTAATCTCTTTACCGCCCGTTTGCAGAATGTGCCACGGATCGATATTTTCCGGATAGTTAGCCGCTGCGGCGATAAATTTGGTGCCGTCCAGTACAGAACCGCCGCCAACCGCCAGCAGGAAAGTCACTTTCTGTTCGCGAACCAGTTTCACGGCGTTCATCAGCGTTTCATAAGCCGGGTTTGGCTCAATACCGCCAAATTCCAGCACGTCCATGCCTTTCAGGGCATCCAGAACTTGATCGAGAACGCCGGTTTTTTTCACGCTGCCGCCGCCGTAGGTAATCAATACGCGAGCATCGTGAGGAATTTGTTCGCGTAAACCAGCGATTGCGCCTTTACCAAACAGAATGCGGGTTGGGGTGTGCAGATTAAAGTTGTTCATTACTTGCTCCCTTTGCTGGGCCAATATGAGGGCAGAGAACGATCTGCCTGATGTTTTTCATTGTGATCGCCAGCGCCCTGGCTCTCAATGCTCATTTCTGCCAATGTCTTGCCTATTTCTCCAGAGTGCTGGAGAAATGCTACAAAATTGCGCACAATCAAATTGCCGCATTATTCCTAAGAAATTACGCGATATGAAACGTGAAGAGATTTGCCGCTTGCTGGCGGATAAAGTTAATAAACTGAAAAATAAAGAAAATAGTTTGTCAGAACTGTTGCCCGATGTGCGTTTGTTGTATGGCGAGACGCCTTTCGCACGTACACCGGTGATGTACGAGCCTGGCATCATAATTCTCTTTTCCGGGCATAAAATCGGTTATATCAATGAACGCGTGTTTCGTTATGATGCCAATGAATACCTGCTGCTGACGGTGCCGTTGCCGTTTGAGTGCGAAACCTATGCCACGTCAGAGGTGCCGTTGGCAGGGTTGCGTCTCAATGTCGATATTTTGCAGTTACAGGAACTGTTGATGGACATTGGCGAAGATGAGCATTTCCAGCCGTCGATGGCAGCCAGCGGGATTAACTCCGCCACGTTATCAGAAGAGATTTTATGCGCGGCGGAGCGGTTACTCGACGTGATGGAGCGACCACTGGATGCGCGTATTCTCGGCAAACAGATCATCCGCGAAATTCTGTACTACGTGCTGACCGGACCTTGCGGCGGCGCGTTACTGGCGCTGGTCAGTCGCCAGACTCACTTCAGTCTGATTAGCCGCGTGCTGAAACGGATTGAGAATAAATACACCGAAAACCTGAGCGTCGAGCAACTGGCGGCAGAAGCCAACATGAGCGTATCGGCGTTCCACCATAATTTTAAGTCTGTCACCAGTACCTCGCCGTTGCAGTATTTGAAGAATTACCGTCTGCATAAGGCGCGGATGATGATCATCCATGACGGCATGAAGGCCAGCGCAGCAGCGATGCGCGTCGGCTATGAAAGCGCATCGCAATTTAGCCGTGAGTTTAAACGTTACTTCGGTGTGACGCCGGGGGAAGATGCGGCAAGAATGCGGGCGATGCAGGGGAATTAAATACGTTCCCGGTACAGCAACCGGGAACGGGGAAAATCGTCAGGCGTTACAGTATTTTTTTTTAATCACCACAAACAGCGTGCCTAACAAGCCAGCGGTTAACAAGGCAATTGGCAGGATCATCAGGAACGTCATTACCTGATCTTCATGGCGTTTAACGAACGGAATCATACTTAAGGCATAGCCAAAACTGGTTACCACGCTGACCCACAGCAATCCACTTAACCAGTTGAAAAACTGGAAGCGGCGGTTTGGCAGACCGGAAATTCCCGCCATGGTTGGCAGCAGCGTACGGACAAATGCAAGAAAACGTCCAGCCAGCAGCGCCAGCAGACCGTGGCGGTCAAACATGCAGGTGGCGCGCTGGTGATATTTAGCAGGAAGCTGTGCCAGCCAGCCTTTCACCGTTTTGGTATTCCCTAACCAGCGCCCCTGAATATAACTTAGCCAGCAGCCCAGACTTGCTGCAGCGGTCAGAATCGCAATCGTAGGCAGAAAATCCATAACCCCCTGGGCAATCAATGCGCCTGCCAGTATCAACAAGCTGTCGCCTGGCAAAAATGAGGCGGGCAGCAGGCCGTTTTCTAAAAACAGCGTGGCAAACATGACAAAGTAAACAACGCTAACAATATGAGGATCCGCCAGCGCGGCAAAGTCGTGTTGCCAGAGCGCAGCGATGATATCTTGAATAACAGCCATGGACTTTCCTGTGGAACAGCGTTTAAGCCTTTATCTGCCTATTGTACTCCTGAATCGTCCGGGACGCCTTGATCCCGGACGCAACAATTTAAGACTTTTCACAATAAAATGTCTGCAAAATTGTCCAAAAGTGGCAATGTTATACAATTCGCGCAAAACCGGCGTCCAGATCGGCAATCAGATCGTCGACATCTTCCAGACCAATATGCAGGCGAATCAAGGTCCCGCTAAAATCGATCTCGCCTTGTGGGCGAATGGCGGCGATATGTTCTGGTTGATTTGCCAGGATCAACGATTCATACCCGCCCCACGAGTAGGCCATGCTGAATAAACTGAAGTTATCCAGATAGTTCGCCAGCTCTTCATTATTGAGTTTTTTCTTAAGCACAAAGGAAAATAGCCCGCTGCTGCCTGTAAAGTCTTGTTTCCAGAATTCGTGACCTTTACTGCCAGGCAGAGCAGGGTGGTTAACTCGCGCAACTTGCGGATGTTCTGCCAGCCATTCAGCCACTTTCAGACTGCTTTCATGATGTTGACGCAAACGCACACCTAATGTGCGCAGGCCACGGCTGGTTATATAGGCGGTATCGGCATCGACCATCTGGCCCATCAGATAGGCATTTTCCCGTAGCTGCTCCCAGCAACGGGCATTGCACACGGCAGTGCCAATCATCGCATCTGAATGCCCAACCAGATATTTGGTGGCGGCTTGAATAGAAACATCGATGCCAAAATCCAGCGCCTTAAACAGCACACCGGCTGCCCAGGTGTTGTCGATCATAATGATGGCATCCGGCACCACACTGCGTACGGCGGCAACAATCGCCGGAACGTCGTGGACTTCCATGGTGATGGAGCCTGGCGATTCCAGAAACACGATTTTAGTGTTTGGCTGCAGATGCTTAACGATATCGGCACCAATCAGCGGATCAAACCATGATGTCGTTACGCCCAGTTTGCTGAGGATTTTGCTACAGAAATCCTGACTCGGTTCATAGGCGGTGTTGGTCATCAACACATGATCGCCCTGTTCGATAAAAGCAAGAATGGAATTAGCAACCGCTGCCGCCCCGCAGGGAAATAGCACGCAGCCTGCGCCACCTTCCAGTTCACACATCGCTTGTTGTAAGGAGAAATGGGTTAACGTTCCGCGCCGTCCATAGAACAACTCTCCATTGGCGCGATTACGTGTCGCGTGTTTTTTGGCTTCTACACTGTCAAAGACCAGCGAAGAAGCGCGCTGAATCACGCTATTTACCGCGCCGAGAGTGTATTTTTTGCTGCGTCCTGCATTCACCAGTTGAGTATCAAGCTTTTTGTCCGCCATGTCGGGATTCCTGTTTTTATACGTCTGGATGTCTAAACTAGCATGAATATTCGCGGGCGCATCCTGAAGAATTGGCATAAAGCAGAAAATTTTCGCAAATGGCGTGCTGGTGACTTTTTTACTGCGTAAACGCAAGGAAAAGAAAGCAAAGGTACGGCAGTATGCAAATAGTAATGAGAACGACTATCAATTCGACGTCGTTTTGATATTATTATGCGCAGATTTTGTGACTTGCGTCCTGGAGATACACAGTGGGTAATAATTTAATGCAGACGGACCTTTCCGTCTGGGGTATGTATCAGCACGCCGATATTGTCGTTAAGTGCGTGATGATTGGGCTTATTTTGGCCTCCGTAGTCACCTGGGCAATCTTCTTCAGTAAGAGCGTAGAGTTCTTCAATCAGAAGCGTCGCCTTAAGCGCGAGCAGCAACTGCTGGCTGAAGCGCGTTCCTTAAACCAGGCCAACGATATCGCCGCTGATTTTGGTAGCAAAAGCTTAAGCCTGCATTTGCTCAATGAAGCGCAGAATGAGCTGGAACTGTCAGAAGGCAGCGACGATAACGAAGGTATTAAAGAACGTACCAGCTTCCGTCTGGAGCGTCGGGTCGCCGCAGTGGGTCGTCAAATGGGCCGCGGTAACGGCTATCTGGCAACCATCGGCGCGATTTCTCCGTTCGTTGGTCTGTTTGGTACGGTCTGGGGCATCATGAACAGCTTTATTGGTATCGCGCAAACGCAGACCACTAACCTGGCAGTCGTTGCGCCGGGTATCGCAGAAGCTCTGTTAGCAACGGCAATCGGCCTCGTGGCAGCGATTCCTGCGGTCGTTATCTATAACGTATTTGCACGCCAGATTGGCGGCTTTAAAGCGATGCTGGGTGATGTTGCAGCGCAGGTATTGTTGCTGCAAAGCCGTGACCTGGATCTGGAAGCCAGCGCCGCTGCGCATCCGGTTCGTGTCGCACAAAAATTACGCGCAGGATAATATCCGATGGCAATGCATCTTAACGAAAACCTCGACGATAACGGCGAAATGCATGATATCAACGTGACGCCGTTTATCGACGTGATGTTGGTTCTGCTGATTATCTTTATGGTGGCGGCACCGTTAGCGACGGTAGATGTGAAGGTGAACTTGCCTGCTTCTACCAGCACGCCGCAGCCGCGCCCGGAAAAACCGGTTTATCTGTCGGTGAAGGCAGACAACTCGATGTTTATCGGTAACGATCCGGTCACCGATGAAACAATGATTACGGCGTTGAATGCGTTAACCGAAGGCAAGAAAGACACCACCATCTTCTTCCGAGCGGACAAAACCGTCGATTACGAGACGTTGATGAAGGTAATGGATACGCTGCATCAGGCGGGTTACCTGAAGATAGGTCTGGTCGGCGAAGAAACCGCCAAAGCGAAGTAAAGTAGAATTGCCTGATGCGCTACGCTCATCAGGCCTACAAAATCTATTGCAACATGTTGAATCTTCGTGCGTTTGTAGGCCGGATAAGGCGTTCACGACGCATCCGGCATTAGGTGCTCAATGCCTGATGCGCTACGCTTATCAGGCCTACAAAATCTATTGCAACATGTTGAATCTTCATGCGTTTGTAGGCGGATAAGGCGTTTTCGCCACATCAGGTAAGAGTGAATTCACAATGATGCCCGGTTGCTTTTCACAACCGGGCATTTTTTTAACCTAAATGCTCGCCGCCGCACACGCCGTGCACTTCTGCGGTGACGTAGCTCGACTCCTGACTTGCCAGATAAACATATACAGGGGCCAGTTCCGCCGGTTGCCCCGCACGTTTCATCGGCGTTTGCTGACCAAACTGCGGGATCTTATCCTGCGTTTGTCCGCCGGAAATTTGCAGTGCTGTCCAGATCGGGCCTGGCGCGACAATATTCACCCGAATACCTTTCTCCGCGACCTGTTTTGCCAAGCCACGGCTGTAGTTCAGAATCGCCGCCTTCGTAGCCGCATAGTCCAGTAAATGCGGACTTGGCTGGTATGCCTGGATTGACGAAGTGGTGATGATACTTGCACCTTTCGGTAGCAGGGGGATCGCTTCCTGGGTTAGCCAGAACAGCGCGAAAACGTTAATGGCAAAGGTCTTTTGAAACTGTTCGCTGGTGAGGTCTGCAATATCCGGAATGGCAACCTGTTTCCCGGCGACCAGCGCCATAATATCCAGCCCGCCTAACGCCTTGTGCGCTTCGTGAACCAGCGAACGGGCAAATTTCTCATCGCTTAAATCGCCTGGCAGCAGAACGGCTTTGCGTCCGCATTCTTCAATGATCTTTTTCACATCCTGAGCGTCTTCTTCTTCCACGGGAAGATAACTGATCGCCACGTCAGCCCCTTCACGCGCGTAAGCGATGGCGGCAGCGCGACCTATTCCGGAATCGCCCCCTGTCACCAGTGCTTTACGATCTTTCAGGCGACCGCTACCAACATAGGTTTTCTCGCCGCAATCCGGTACCGGTGTCATCTTCGCCTGGATGCCTGGCGTCGGTTGTTTCTGTTTGGGATATTCACCAGTGTAATACTGCGTGGTCGGGTCTTTTAAATGAGACATCGTTTTTCTCCCTTCAGGTTCAACGTCCTTTAAGGGTAGACGTTCTCGATGCGTTGATAAGGGAACCAGGAAGATCCCTAAACCTCAGAATTATGCGACAAAGGTTTAACGTATATGTTGATTTGCTGTTGCGTGCTGTTTACTCAATTGCGATATACTGTTGCCCGTTTTAACTACACGACAGGAATGTATGGAACGTTTTCTTGAAAATGCAATGTATGCTTCTCGCTGGCTGCTTGCCCCCGTGTACTTTGGCCTTTCGCTGGCGTTAGTTGCCCTGGCGCTGAAGTTCTTCCAGGAGATTATTCACGTACTGCCGAATATCTTCTCGATGGCGGAATCAGATTTGATCCTCGTGTTGCTGTCGCTGGTGGATATGACGCTGGTTGGCGGTTTGCTGGTGATGGTGATGTTTTCCGGTTATGAGAATTTCGTCTCACAGCTGGATATCTCCGAGAACAAAGAGAAGCTGAACTGGCTGGGGAAAATGGACGCAACGTCGCTGAAAAACAAAGTAGCAGCGTCGATTGTGGCAATTTCTTCCATTCACTTACTGCGCGTCTTTATGGATGCGAAAAATGTCCCGGATAACAAACTGATGTGGTACGTCATTATCCATCTGACGTTTGTGCTTTCTGCATTTGTGATGGGCTATCTTGACCGACTGACTCGTCATAATCACTGATCTGATTCGGGCGCGGTTCGCGCGCCCGTTATTAACAGGTCATTTATCGGAAGACGCCTGCCACAGATTCAGCTCGCCATCGGCGATATGCTGATCAATCTGCGCCAGCTCCTTGGTGCTAAATGTCAGATTATTCAGCGCCTGCACGTTCTCCTCTAGTTGCTCCGCGCGGCTGGCACCAATCAATACCGACGTCACGCGATCATCTTTCAGCAACCAGCTTAACGCCATTTGCGCCATTGATTGTCCACGCTGCTGTGCCATTTCATTCAATAAGCGCAGGCTGTTGAGGTTGGCTTCGGTAAGCATTTTCGGTGTCAGACCACGAACTTTATTCCCTTCACGATGCATCCGTGAATCTTGCGGAATGCCGTTGAGATATTTTCCGGTCAGCAATCCCTGAGCCAGAGGAGTAAAGGCAATACAGCCCACGCCGTTATTTTGCAGGGTATCCAGCAGGCCGCTTTTATCCACCCAGCGGTTCAGTAAATTGTACGAAGGTTGATGAATTAACAGCGGAATTTTCCACTCGCGCAGCAACTCGACCATTTTTTGCGTCCGCTCTGGCGAGTAAGAGGAGATCCCGACATACAGCGCCTTACCGCTTTGTACCGCATGAGCCAGCGCAGAGGCGGTTTCTTCCATCGGCGTATTTTCATCGACGCGATGAGAGTAAAAGATATCGACATACTCAAGCCCCATACGCTTCAGGCTTTGGTCGAGGCTGGCGAGCAGGTATTTACGTGAACCGCCAGAGCCGTAAGGGCCGGGCCACATATCGTAGCCAGCCTTGGTAGAGATAATCAGTTCATCGCGATAAGCGGCAAAATCCTCCCGCAGCAGGCGACCAAAGTTCTCTTCTGCGCTTCCTGGAGGCGGCCCGTAATTGTTGGCTAAATCAAAGTGCGTAATGCCCAAATCAAACGCTTTACGCAGGATCGCACGCTGTGATTCCAGCGCGTTAACGTGACCGAAATTGTGCCATAAACCGAGCGATAACGCGGGCAGGCGTAAACCACTTTTTCCGCAATAGCGGTATTGCATCTGCCCGTAACGTTCGGGATTCGCTAACCAGACCATGACCTCTCCTTTCCACCGTTCAATTTCGAAACAATGTTTCTAGTTTAGCGATTCGCCAGCGCGTATCCCGTAGTCTGGCTCACAGAGTGACGAAAAACTGGGCAAAAACACGTGCTTATGCTTTGCTTAAAAAAACACCAACTGAGGAGTGCAACGATGCCGCGTTTAACCGCCAAAGATTTCCCACAAGAGTTGCTGGATTACTATGACTATTACGCTCACGGGAAAATCTCGAAACGTGAGTTCCTCAACCTTGCGGCGAAGTGCAGTAGGCGGGATGACGGCATTAGCGTTGTTTGATTTGCTCAAGCCAAATTATGCGCTGGCGACACAGGTAGAGTTTACCGACCCGGAAATTGTTGCTGAGTACATCACGTATCCTTCGCCAAATGGTCACGGCGAGGTGCGGGGTTATCTGGTGAAGCCCGCAAAGATGAGCGGCAAAACGCCAGCCGTAGTGGTGGTGCATGAGAATCGTGGACTGAATCCGTATATCGAAGATGTGGCACGGCGAGTGGCGAAGGCGGGGTATATCGCCCTGGCACCTGACGGCTTAAGTTCCGTTGGAGGTTATCCGGGAAATGATGATAAAGGTCGTGAGCTGCAACAGCAGGTTGATCCAACAAACTGATGAATGATTTCTTTGCCGCAATTGAGTTTATGCAACGCTATCCGCAAGCGACAGGCAAAGTGGGTATTACCGGATTTTGCTATGGCGGTGGCGTATCGAACGCGGCGGCTGTCGCGTATCCGGAACTGGCCTGCGCGGTGCCGTTTTATGGTCGTCAGGCACCCACTGCCGATGTGGCGAAGATTGAAGCGCCTTTACTACTCCACTTCGCGGAACTGGACACCCGAATCAACGAGGGCTGGCCTGCTTACGAGGCGGCGTTGAAAGCCAATAATAAGGTTTATGAGGCGTATATCTATCCGGGGGTTAATCACGGATTCCATAATGATTCCACGCCCCGTTATGACAAATCTGCCGCCGATCTTGCCTGGCAAAGGACACTGAAATGGTTCGATAAATATCTCTCCTGATAGGTTTATCTCTTACGGGATTACGTCTTAAACAAGCATGAAAAAATAGCGTGCGCAAAAGTCGTTCTTTGCCTAAAATATCGCTATATATGACAATATATAGCGAATGAGGTGAACGATGAATAACCATTTTGGTAAAGGCTTAATGGCGGGATTAAAAGCAACGCATGCCGACAGTGCGGTTAATGTGACAAAATTCTGTGCCGATTATAAACGCGGTTTTGTATTAGGCTACTCACACCGGATGTACGAAAAGACCGGAGATCGCCAGCTTAGCGCCTGGGAAGCGGGTATTCTGACGCGCCGCTATGGACTGGATAAAGAGATGGTAATGGATTTCTTTCGTGAGAATAATTCCTGTTCTACGTTGCGCTTTTTTATGGCCGGTTATCGCCTCGAAAATTGATCAAACATACGTATTATCTTGCTTTAATTAATTACACTAATGCTTCTTCCCTTCGTTTTAGCGCCCCGCCGCAGTATCATGATATCGATAACCATAATAAATGTGTGGTAAATGGCGCATCGATCGCATTATTGATTTTGCGATTGAGGCAAAATATATGCCAGGTCTTCGCAACGGAATAACTATAAATGACTGGAGATAACACCCTCATCCATTCTCACGGCATTAACCGTCGTGATTTCATGAAGCTTTGTGCAGCATTAGCCGCCACCATGGGGTTAAGTAGCAAAGCCGCTGCAGAGATGGCCGAATCGGTTACTAACCCGCAGCGTCCGCCAGTTATCTGGATTGGCGCGCAGGAGTGCACCGGTTGTACGGAATCTCTGCTTCGTGCAACGCATCCAACGGTAGAAAACCTCGTACTGGAGACTATCTCTCTGGAGTATCACGAAGTGCTTTCCGCCGCCTTCGGTCATCAGGTCGAAGAGAACAAACATAACGCTCTCGAGAAGTACAAAGGGCAGTATGTGTTAGTGGTGGATGGTTCCATCCCATTAAAAGATAACGGTATTTATTGCATGGTTGCCGGTGAGCCGATTGTGGATCACATCCGCAAAGCGGCGGAAGGCGCAGCAGCCATTATCGCTATCGGTTCCTGCTCTGCGTGGGGCGGTGTTGCCGCAGCTGGAGTTAACCCAACTGGCGCAGTCAGCCTGCAAGAAGTTCTGCCAGGCAAAACCGTTATCAATATTCCGGGCTGCCCGCCGAACCCGCACAACTTCCTCGCGACCGTTGCGCACATCATCACTTACGGCAAACCGCCGAAACTGGATGACAAAAACCGTCCGACCTTCGCCTATGGCCGTCTGATTCACGAACACTGCGAACGTCGCCCGCACTTCGATGCTGGTCGTTTTGCCAAAGAGTTCGGTGATGAAGGCCACCGCGAAGGCTGGTGCCTGTACCACCTCGGCTGTAAAGGGCCAGAAACTTACGGCAACTGCTCAACGCTGCAATTCTGCGATGTTGGCGGTGTGTGGCCGGTGGCGATTGGTCACCCGTGCTATGGCTGTAACGAAGAAGGTATCGGCTTCCATAAAGGCATCCATCAGCTTGCCAACGTCGAAAATCAAACTCCGCGTTCACAGAAACCGGATGTTAACGCTAAAGAGGGCGGCAACGTCTCTGCAGGCGCTATTGGTTTGCTCGGCGGTGTGGTTGGGTTGGTTGCCGGTGTCAGCGTGATGGCGGTGCGTGAACTGGGTCGTCAGCAAAAGAAAGATAACGCTGACTCACGGGGAGAATAACCGTGAACAGACGTAATTTTATTAAAGCAGCCTCCTGCGGGGCATTGCTGACGGGCGCGCTGCCGTCTGTCAGTCATGCGGCTGCTGAAAACCGCCCGCCAATTCCGGGATCGCTGGGGATGTTGTACGACTCGACCTTGTGCGTAGGCTGCCAGGCTTGCGTCACCAAGTGTCAGGATATCAATTTCCCTGAACGTAACCCGCAAGGGGAACAGACCTGGTCGAACAACGACAAACTGTCGCCGTATACCAATAACATCATTCAGGTGTGGACCAGCGGCACAGGGGTCAACAAAGACCAGGAGGAGAACGGCTACGCGTACATTAAGAAACAGTGTATGCACTGCGTCGATCCGAACTGTGTCTCTGTGTGCCCGGTCTCTGCACTGAAAAAAGATCCGAAAACCGGCATTGTCCATTACGACAAAGATGTGTGCACCGGCTGCCGTTACTGCATGGTCGCCTGTCCGTACAACGTGCCGAAGTACGACTACAACAACCCGTTTGGTGCGCTGCATAAGTGCGAGCTGTGCAACCAGAAAGGTGTGGAACGTCTCGATAAAGGCGGTCTACCTGGCTGCGTAGAAGTGTGCCCGGCGGGCGCGGTGATTTTCGGTACGCGTGAAGAGCTGATGGCGGAGGCGAAAAAACGTCTGGCGCTGAAGCCTGGCAGCGAATACCACTATCCGCGTCAGACGCTGAAATCTGGCGACACTTACCTGCATACGGTGCCGAAATATTATCCGCATCTGTACGGCGAGAAAGAGGGCGGCGGTACTCAGGTTCTGGTACTGACGGGTGTGCCTTATGAAAATCTCGACCTGCCGAAACTGGACGATCTTTCTACCGGTGCGCGTTCCGAAAATATTCAACACACCCTGTATAAAGGCATGATGCTACCACTGGCTGTGCTGGCGGGCTTAACCGTGCTGGTTCGTCGCAACACCAAAAACGACCATCACGACGGAGGAGACGATCATGAGTCATGATCCACAACCGCTGGGCGGCAAAATCATCAGTAAACCGGTCATGATTTTTGGACCGTTAATCGTCATCTGTATGCTCCTGATTGTGAAGCGTCTGGTGTTCGGTCTGGGCTCTGTCTCTGACCTGAACGGCGGCTTCCCGTGGGGCGTGTGGATCGCGTTTGACCTGCTGATTGGCACCGGCTTTGCCTGTGGCGGCTGGGCGCTGGCGTGGGCGGTATACGTCTTTAACCGTGGGCAATACCATCCGCTGGTGCGTCCGGCGCTGTTGGCGAGTCTGTTTGGTTACTCACTGGGTGGCTTGTCGATCACTATCGACGTGGGTCGCTACTGGAACCTGCCGTACTTCTACATTCCGGGTCACTTCAACGTGAACTCGGTACTGTTCGAGACGGCGGTCTGTATGACCATCTATATCGGCGTGATGGCACTGGAGTTTGCTCCGGCACTGTTTGAACGTCTGGGGTGGAAGGTGTCGCTACAGCGACTAAATAAGGTGATGTTCTTCATCATCGCGCTCGGTGCGCTGCTGCCGACCATGCACCAGTCTTCAATGGGGTCGCTGATGATCTCGGCGGGCTACAAGGTGCATCCGTTGTGGCAGAGCTATGAAATGTTGCCGCTGTTCTCGCTGCTGACGGCGTTCATCATGGGCTTCTCGATTGTCATCTTTGAAGGTTCGCTGGTGCAGGCGGGTCTGCGTGGCAACGGTCCGGATGAAAAGAGTCTGTTTGTTAAGCTGACCAACACCATCAGTGTGTTGCTGGCGATTTTCATCGTGCTGCGCTTTGGCGAGCTTATCTATCGCGACAAGCTGTCGTTAGCGTTTGCCGGTGACTTCTACTCCGTGATGTTCTGGATTGAAGTCCTGCTGATGCTCTTCCCGCTGGTCGTTCTGCGTGTGGCGAAGCTGCGTAATGATTCCCGCATGCTGTTCCTGTCAGCACTGAGCGCACTGTTAGGTTGTGCAACCTGGCGTCTGACCTATTCGCTGGTGGCATTCAACCCGGGCGGCGGTTACGCCTACTTCCCGACCTGGGAAGAACTGTTGATTTCTATTGGTTTTGTGGCTATTGAGATTTGCGCTTACATCGTACTCATTCGTCTACTGCCGATACTTCCTCCTTTAAAACAAAACGATCATAATCGTCATGAGGCGAGCAAAGCATGAGCCAGAGAATTACTATTGATCCGGTAACCCGTATTGAGGGGCATTTACGCATCGATTGCGAAATCGAAAATGGCGTCGTTTCGAAAGCATGGGCTTCCGGTACCATGTGGCGCGGCATGGAAGAGATCGTGAAAAACCGCGATCCGCGCGATGCATGGATGATTGTGCAACGTATCTGTGGCGTATGTACTACCACTCACGCGCTGTCTTCCGTTCGTGCGGCAGAAAGTGCGCTGAATATCGACGTTCCGGTTAACGCGCAATACATCCGTAACATCATTCTGGCTGCGCACACCACGCATGACCATATTGTTCATTTCTATCAGCTTTCGGCGCTGGACTGGGTGGACATCACTTCTGCACTGCAAGCTGACCCAACCAAAGCCTCCGAAATGCTGAAAGGCGTTTCGACCTGGCACCTGAACAGTCCGGAAGAGTTCACCAAAGTTCAGAACAAGATCAAAGATCTGGTTGCCAGCGGTCAGTTGGGTATTTTCGCTAATGGCTACTGGGGTCATCCGGCGATGAAACTGCCGCCGGAAGTGAACCTGATTGCGGTAGCGCACTACCTGCAAGCGTTGGAGTGCCAGCGTGACGCTAACCGCGTCGTGGCGCTGCTGGGCGGTAAAACGCCGCACATTCAGAACCTGGCGGTAGGTGGTGTCGCGAACCCGATCAACCTCGACGGTTTGGGCGTGCTGAACCTTGAGCGCCTGATGTACATCAAGTCTTTCATCGACAAACTGAGCGACTTTGTTGAGCAGGTTTATAAGGTTGATACCGCAGTTATTGCCGCGTTCTACCCGGAATGGCTGACACGCGGTAAAGGTGCGGTGAACTACCTGAGCGTGCCGGAATTCCCGACCGACAGTAAAAACGGCAGCTTCCTGTTCCCGGGCGGCTACATTGAGAATGCGGATCTGTCCTCGTATCGTCCGATCACTTCTCATTCCGATGAATACCTGATCAAAGGCATTCAGGAAAGCGCGAAGCACTCCTGGTATAAAGACGAAGCGCCGCAGGCACCGTGGGAAGGCACCACCATTCCGGCTTATGATGGTTGGTCTGACGACGGGAAATATTCCTGGGTGAAATCACCGACTTTCTACGGCAAAACGGTAGAAGTGGGGCCACTGGCTAATATGCTGGTGAAACTGGCGGCAGGTCGCGAATCTACCCAGAACAAACTGAATGAAATCGTTGCGATTTATCAGAAACTGACTGGCAACACGCTGGAAGTGGCACAGCTGCACTCCACGCTGGGCCGTATTATTGGTCGTACCGTTCACTGCTGTGAATTGCAGGATATCCTGCAAAACCAATACAGTGCACTGATCACCAATATCGGCAAAGGCGATCACACCACCTTTGTGAAGCCGAACATTCCGGCAACGGGTGAATTCAAAGGTGTTGGCTTCCTCGAAGCGCCGCGCGGTATGCTCTCTCACTGGATGGTTATTAAAGACGGTATCATCAGCAACTACCAGGCGGTTGTTCCATCAACCTGGAACTCTGGTCCGCGTAACTTCAATGATGACGTCGGTCCTTACGAGCAGTCGCTGGTGGGTACACCGGTTGCCGATCCGAATAAACCGCTGGAAGTGGTGCGTACCATTCACTCCTTTGACCCGTGCATGGCCTGTGCGGTACACGTAGTGGATGCTGACGGCAACGAAGTGGTTTCAGTGAAGGTTCTGTAATGCGTATTTTAGTCTTAGGGGTCGGCAATATTTTGCTGACCGATGAAGCCATCGGTGTGCGGATTGTCGAAGCGTTAGAGCAACGATACATTCTGCCGGATTATGTTGAGATCCTCGATGGCGGCACGGCGGGAATGGAGCTGCTTGGCGACATGGCAAATCGCGATCATTTGATTATTGCGGATGCCATTGTCTCGAAAAAGAACGCGCCGGGAACGATGATGATCCTGCGGGATGAAGAAGTTCCGGCGTTGTTTACCAACAAAATCTCTCCGCATCAGCTTGGCCTGGCCGACGTCTTGTCGGCCCTGCGCTTCACCGGCGAGTTTCCGAAAAAGCTGACCCTGGTCGGCGTGATCCCGGAATCGCTGGAGCCACACATCGGCTTAACGCCGACGGTTGAAGCAATGATTGAACCTGCGCTTGAGCAGGTTCTGGCTGCGCTGCGTGAATCTGGCGTGGAAGCCATCCCACGGGAGGCGATTCATGACTGAAGAGATAGCAGGTTTCCAGACCTCCCCGAAGGCGCAAGTACAGGCAGCGTTTGAAGAAATTGCCCGGCGTTCGATGCACGATCTCTCTTTTCTGCATCCTTCAATGCCGGTGTATGTTTCTGATTTTACGCTGTTCGAAGGTCAGTGGACGGGGTGTGTGATCACCCCGTGGATGCTGAGTGCAGTTATCTTCCCCGGCCCGGATCAACTCTGGCCGCTGCGCAAAGTGAGTGAAAAAATTGGTCTGCAACTGCCGTATGGCACTATGACCTTTACCGTTGGCGAACTGGACGGTGTTTCGCAATATCTCTCCTGTTCGCTGATGTCGCCGCTTTCGCACAGCATGTCGATTGAAGAGGGCCAACGCCTGACGGATGACTGCGCACGAATGATCCTTTCGCTGCCAGTCACGAATCCGGATGTACCACACGCAGGGCGTCGCGCCCTGCTGTTTGGTCGCAGGAGTGGCGAAAATGCATGAGTTGTCTCTTTGCCAGAGCGCCGTTGAAATTATCCAACGGCAGGCGGAGCAGCACGATGTTAAGCGCGTCACCGCCGTGTGGCTGGAAATTGGCGCGCTCTCCTGCGTTGAGGAGAGCGCCGTCCGTTTTAGTTTTGAAATTGTCTGCCACGGAACGGTGGCGCAAGGGTGCGATTTACATATCGTCTATAAACCCGCCCAGGCTTGGTGCTGGGATTGCAGCCAGGTGGTGGAGATTCATCAGCACGATGCGCAGTGTCCGCTCTGTCACGGCGAGCGGTTGCGTGTCGATACCGGCGATTCGCTGATCGTCAAAAGTATTGAAGTTGAATAACCGGAGTTAATAATGTGTATTGGCGTTCCAGGCCAGGTGCTGGCTGTCGGTGAAGATATTCACCAGCTTGCGCAGGTTGAAGTATGTGGTATCAAGCGCGATGTGAATATCGCCCTGATTTGTGAAGGTAACCCTGCCGATCTACTGGGCCAGTGGGTGCTGGTACACGTCGGATTTGCCATGAGCATCATCGACGAAGATGAAGCCAAAGCCACATTAGACGCACTGCGCCAAATGGATTACGACATTACCAGCGCGTGATGATTAGCTTTCGTAGATACTGTTATGGCCTGCAAGTTTTTTCCTGGTCCGGTTTCCCGGATTGCAGGCATGCCAGACACAGCGCCGTCAGGCGCTGTTGTTTCATCCCTTCCGCGATTTTTA